>CAYPLT010000094.1:0-3532 GCA_964411695.1 uncultured Candidatus Soleaferrea sp. | reverse complement strand
CTTTACTATAATAAAACCTTATTTGGCGGAATATATGATAATAAACTGTTAGTTAAAATTGTAGAAAATAATAAAAAATATAGCTTGCAAGAATGCATTCCCTACCCCAATGCCAAAGCTATGTATATAATTACAGATATTAATAATCAAAAACTTTTAAAAAAAATAATAATAGACACTTACGAAAACTTATGCAATAAAAAATAACAAAAATTTAAAAAAATATTCTTTTTTCATTTGACAAAATTTTATTTTTATGATATTATATATTATGTAATGTGCCCATAGCTCAGCAGGATAGAGCGAACGCCTCCTAAGCGTTAGGCCGGAGGTTCAAATCCTCTTGGGCACGCCAACATTTTTTTATTTTAGCTGCCGCTACAGCGTTTTGTGGCGGCATATGTTTTAGTTGCATAAAATTATTTTTGCTTATTTTAAGAAAGTTTAAGAAAGAAGGTTATTATTAGTGCCTGAAAAAAGAGATTTTTATGAAATCTTAGGTATAAACAAATCTGCTTCAATCGATGAGATTAAAAAAGCTTACAGAACAAAAGCTAAACAATATCACCCAGATTTAAACCCAAATAACAAAGAAGCTGCAGAAAAATTTAAAGAAGTTAATGAGGCTTATGAAGTGCTATCAGATAGCCAGAAAAAAGCTGCTTATGACCAATTCGGTCATGCTGGTGTAGACCCATCTTACGGTGCAAGTGGTGGCAGTTACGGTTCTGCTTCTGGTTTTGGTGGATTTAGCGGATTCAGCGATATAGGCGATATATTTGAAAACATTTTTGGTGGCGGATTTTCTTCATCATCTAGATCTAGAAGTGCAAATTCACCTCTTAGAGGTAATGACGTTTTAATTAACGTAAACCTTTCATTTATTGAAGCAGCTTTAGGTTGTTCAAAGTCTGTATCTTTTTCTAGAAAAGAAAAATGCACCGCTTGCGGAGGTTCTGGTGCTAAAGCTGGTACTTCGCCTCAAACTTGCCCTACCTGCAATGGAACCGGTCAAATCAGAATGGACCAACGCACACCATTTGGAACTATATCTACAAGCAAAACTTGCCATAATTGTAATGGTAAAGGTACAATAATTAAAACTCCATGTTCTGTATGTCATGGAATGGGTAAAACTGTTAAAAATGTAAAAATGAACGTTGACATACCTGCAGGAATAGATGATGGACAAACTTTTATTTTAAAATCGCAAGGTGATAGTGGCTCTAACGGTGGACCAAACGGAGATGTAGGCGTAAAAGTTAGTGTAGCAAAGCATGTGCTCTTTAAACGTGATGGTTATGACGTATATTGTGAGTTACCGCTTACTTTTACACAAGCTGTTTTTGGTGAAGAAGTTACTGTTCCTACAATTGACGGTAAAGTAAAATACACAATTAATGAAGGAACTCAACCAGGAACAACATTTAGATTAAGAAACAAAGGTATTCCATACATCAATGGTAAAGGTAGAGGTGACCAATATGTTAAAGTTAACATAGAAGTTCCTAAAAACTTAAATAGCAAACAAAAAGAATTAATTAAAGCTTTTGAGGCATCTTTGAATTCAGAAAAAAATTATACCAAAAGAAAATCGTTTTTAGATAAGTTAAAAGAACTTTTTTAATATGATTATCTAAATAAATTTAAAAATTAGAAAGTACTTACATAAGTTATATCATTGTGTAAGTACTTTCTAATTTTTATGAGGTTATAATCTATATATTTATCTGCTGTTGCTAAATAATCAAGATTTTTGTAAATATTTGAAATTTTAATATTTGTTATTTTAGAATCATCTGTTGTTTTTGCTTGGCAGTTCATTTATATTTATTTTTAAAATTAATTTATCTTCGAATAAAATTATACTTTTTTCCACTTATAATTATCTATCAAGTAGTTAAATTTATATAAAATATAAATACAAACAACTCTTTATTTTGAGAAAGCTGTTGGTTTTTAATAAAATATTATTGATTATTTAAATGTTCTATTAATGTTTGAAGTGCATCTTCACTTTTGCATTTTATGTCTGGTTCTACAAACTCATCAGGGTTACTTTTATCGATTCTGTGCCATTTTTTAAATGATATGTCTAACAACAAATCTGAGTTTTTTAATTTAAATTTCAATACATCTCCGTAACAACTTGCTTTATTTCCTGGGGCTTCACCAATTACAGTCCCGATATGATTGTCAGAGATATACATTGCAAAATCCATTGCAGAACTAACTGAATATGTAGAAGTTAAAATATAAACATTTCCATTAAACACCAAGTCTTCATATCTATAATTTTTACGCTTTGCTTTTTCTTCTGAAAAATGCTTCATAAATATACCAAACCTTGTATCTACCGTAAGACCTCTATATGAATCAATGTTAATATAACTAAGAAATTCATTTATAACTCGACTATCTCCACCAGAATTACTTCGTACATCTACACAAACATTGCCAATCCCTTTATTCTTTACTTCATTAAACATATCAGATAAACATTTTTTATAATAATCATTATAATCACAAGTGTCTAAAGTTAAGACTGCAAGATTTTTGTCAGGCATTATTTCGTATCGTACAAATTCATTTGAATAATTCGCATTATTAAACCTAGAATTATCCGGGTCATTATATGCCCAATAATCGTTATACGTTAAAAAGTCATTTTTGTAATATGTTTCTTGAAATTGCTCTCCATTTATATTCACATATGTATAGGTAATTCCATTATCTACATTAAAAGCTAAATAATCTAATCCTTCCAACGTTTGGAGACATTCTTCAACGCATAACATACCATATTCTTCAGTTTCAAAGCTAAAATATTGACGGTTTGTATTAAATATTTCTTCAATGGTTAGTCCATTTACCGCAACAATTCTATCTTTATTCAAGTAATGTTTATCCATATATTTTAAAGTATGAGCATCATAATACCAAGCCCGCACACTAGTATGGCCATCACCTAAACAAGAATAAATTGTTTCAATTTCTTTACGCAAATCATTAACAGTAATATTATGATTTGCCTTTAAATTTAATATAGCTTGCTTGTACAATTGTTTAACGTCATCAGAGAGACCATGAATAAACATTGGATGAACATGTTTTAAGTGATAAATTGCCATATCAAGATCTGATTTAGCGTCTCGATAAGTTAATATTTGATTATATGCACTTTTACAACCTTCATCAAGATTAATTTTTCGCTTTGTTAGACTATTTCTATAAGGGTTACAGTACGTTCCAAAAAATACAAAAACAATAACTAAAATATTTATTATTGTAAATAATATTTTTTTCCATCTATGCTTTTCTTTTATTAATTCCAAAACAATAATTGCAAACAATGCAACAATAGAAAGTAAACTAACAAATCTTGGAATAGCAAAACAATATAAATCTAGAAAGATAACCCCTATAGACAATAAAGATAAAATTACATTAAATAACAATAACATTAAAAACATCCTTTCTATTAAAAATTAGACAATAAGGTAAAAGTGAACTAAGAAAAAAAGACACTTAC
>CAYPLT010000093.1:0-3539 GCA_964411695.1 uncultured Candidatus Soleaferrea sp. | reverse complement strand
AACGTTGCCCAAAGGGTTAATAAGTATAGGTGATTTTGCTTTTGATGATTGTAGTGGCTTAAGTTCAATAACGTTGCCCGAAGGATTAACAAGCATAGGAAAAAGGGCTTTTGCTTATTGTAGTAGCTTAAGTTCAATAACGTTGCCCGAGGGAGTAATAAACATAAGTGATGAAGCTTTTGCTTATTGTAGAAGCTTAATTTCAATAACGTTGCCCGAGGGAGTAACAAGTATAGGAGAAAGGGCTTTTTATGGTTGTAGAAGCTTAAGTTCAATAACATTGCCCGAGGGAGTAATAAGCATAGGAGATGGTGTGTTTGAATGGTGTTATAGCTTAAGTTCAATAAATATACCTACAAATGCACCATATGAGAGAATTTTAATTGATATGGATCTAGAAAGTAAAATAAAATATTTAGATAACACTAAAAGCAAATCGTAAAGATGAGTACAAGCAGTTCAGTTAAATTCCAAGGTATGATGAAATAATGTGTATTTACTATTACAACAAAATACTAAAAATTTAATATTTTCAAATTTATAATACGTCTGAGTCTGAGCGCAATGAAACATTTAAGTTTACCGAAATATAAAGAATTAAATAAAAAAATGTCATCGTTTTAAATTTCAACAGAATTATATAAACCCAATTTTAACATAATAAAAAATTTAAAAACCGTATATTTATGACTTATATATCATATGTATACGGTTTTTGTAATTTAATAAATTATTTTAATAAATACCTCGATTTTAATGTTTTTTGTAAGGTGACAGTTGTACCTTTATCTATTTTAGATGTTACTTTAATTTTGTCCATAAAAGATTCCATTACAGCAAAACCCAAACCAGATCTTTCACCTGTAGTGCAGGTTGTAAACATAGGTTCCATTGCTTTGTCTATATCTTCTATTCCACAACCTTTGTCTTTAATTTTAATTTCAATTTTATTTTTATCATAAATTTTCGCATTAATGTAAACAACGCCAAGCTTGTCTTTGTAGCCGTGAACTATGCTGTTTGTTACAGCTTCTGAAACGGCTGTTTTAATGTCAGCAATTTCATCTATAGTAGGGTCTAGCATAGAAACAAAGGCAGCTACCGAAACTCTGGCAAAAGATTCATTACAAGATTTGCTGGGAAATTGTATTTTCATTTCATTTAAAACTTTCAAAATTAAACCTCCAAACAATTAAATACAACTATTCAATATGAACAAGTTTATTTAACCCTGATAAATTCATAATTCGTTTAACATAAGGTGACAGATTTTTAATTTTAACTTGTCCACCAATACTTAACATAATTTTATATCGGCCCATTACAAGACCTATGCCAGAAGTGTCCATAAATTGCACATCTTTAAAATCTAGTATTAAAATTTTAGGATTATAAGAGTCTATATTAAAATCAGTGACTTCGCGCATTTCTTTAGCGGAATGGTGGTCGATATCACCTATAAAATAGACAGTTAAAATATTATTATCTATTTTAACTTTAACAGCCATAATAAAAGAACACAACCTTTCTGCTTTTCTAAAAATTAGAGTAAAATCATGTTTAATTTTATTATAGAGCTATTAAAATTAAAATGTATAAAAAATTTGTCGAATGAATAAAATATTTTACTAATGGTTAAAATAGTAAATTATAGTAATTTTTATTTTTTTATTTTTATTTGATTTAATGGGTTAGCCTCAAAAGCTTCTTGAACTTGTTGGTTTGACACATGTGTGTAAATTTGAGTTGTTGAAAGATTTTCATGCCCAAGAATGTCTTGTAAAGTTCTAATGTCTACATTGCCGTACTGAAACATTAATGTGGCTGCTGTATGCCTTAGTTTATGAGTAGAGAACCCGTATAAACAGTTAGATTTTAAATTTTGTTCCACAATTTCTTGAACTCTTCTTCGGCTAATGCGTTTATTACTTTGAGAAAGAAACAATGCATTAGAATCTGTTTTAATTTTATTTCTAATTTTTAAATAATCGTCAAGTGCTTTTAAAGAAGATTGATTTAAATAAATTTGACGTTCTTTATTACCTTTACCAATTATGGTTATAGGATTATTTTTTATATCTTCTAAGTTTAGAGAAATTAATTCTGCTAGCCTGAGCCCACAGTTTAAAAATAAAGTCAAAATTAAAAAATCTCGTTCTTTATGAGCCCCCTTAACATTTGAAAGTAAAGCCATGCTTTGTTCTAGGTCTAAATATTTAGGTAAACTTTTTTTTATGCTAGGTGTATCAATTCCGTCCATTGGGTTTTTTTCTAAAATTTTTTCATTTTGAAAAAAATATTTAAAAAAACTTCTCAAACATGAAATTTTTCTGGCTCTTGCTTTGCTTTCATTTTCTCGTTGATTAGACAAAAAAAATAAAAATTCATATATATCTTGAGTTGATATTTTTTTAATAAATTCTAGGTCAATATCATCAATTTTTATGTTTTCAAAATTAATTATTTTTTCTATTTTAAAAAGTACTTTCATAAATCTAAAAAATAATTTTAAATCTAGGTAATAAGAGTTGACTGTATTTTTAGTTCTGCCTTTAATAGTTAACATGTGATATAAAAATTTTTTTATTAAAGGAGAAGCATCTTGAAATAAACTTTCATGTTGCATAAAATTCACCAATAATTATTATAATATGAATTTTAATGAAATTCAACTGTTTAAAATTAGATTTCAGTAAAAATACTTTTACAAAGTCAAACAGATCTTAATGATTTTTTTAAAATGTTAAGTGCTTTTTTTTCTAACCTAGAAACATAAGACCTTGAAATATTTAATTTTTTAGCTACTTCTCTTTGAGGCATAGCATCGAACCCTTTTAAGCCATAACGCATATAAATAATAGCCTTTTCTCGGTTATTTAAATTTTTTTCTATTTGTTCATACATTTGTTCTATTTCAATTTTATTATCTATATTTTCAGAAATAGATTCATCGTCGGCTACAATGTCCATTAAAGTTAGGGAATTACCGTCGTGATCTGAATCTATGGGGTCATTTATGTAAACATCTTTAACTAACTTTTTTTGACATCTAAAATTCATAAGTATCTCATTTTCAATGCATCTTGAAGCGTATGTTGCAAATTTGATACCTTTTTTGTAATCAAAATTAGAAACTGCTTTAATTAAACCAATTGTCCCGATAGATATTAAATCTTCTTGATCTTTAGTTTTAGAATAATATTTTTTAATAATGTGAGCTACAAGACGAAGGTTATGTTTGATTAATTTAGCCTTTGCTTCTTCATTTCCTTTGTTTATTAATTCAAAACATTCATTTTCTTCTTTTTTTGAAAGTGGTCTAGGAAAAGATATGTTATTGGAAACGTTTAATGAAAAAAATAGAATATTACTAAAAATTAATAAAGCTAAAATAGAAAACATACAATCACACCTTTAAAAATTAATTGTAAGTTAAAAGCACTATTAGTTAGTATATTCTAAAAATAAATTTTTGTGCACATATGGTATTTATAAAATGAGAGAAATTGTAAAAAAATTAAAAATATAGATGAGTTATT
>CAYPLT010000092.1:275-3579 GCA_964411695.1 uncultured Candidatus Soleaferrea sp. | reverse complement strand
AATTCATAAACATTGCCTCCTTAAAATTATTTAATTTTTTACATAAAAAAATGGTGACCCGTAGGGGAATCGAACCCCTGATTCCGCCGTGAGAGGCCAGCGTCTTAACCGCTTGACCAACGGGCCACAAAAATATATGTATCATAAATTATTATGCTTAAAGCAAAACAATTTATGATACTATTAAAATGGTACACCACAAGGGACTCGAACCCTTGACCCACTGATTAAGAGTCAGTTGCTCTACCAACTGAGCTAGTGGTGCAAAAATATTAAAACCTCACTTTTATTATTATATACTATAAAATTTAATATGTCAACGGGAAAAGAAAAATAAATTTTAAAATAGCGCATCAAACAAATAAATATAAACACAGAACAATATTATATAAACAATATACAAACCGCGAATTTTAGGAATAAAAAATTACTTATAATATTTTCTAATGGCTTTAAACTTTATTTTGGTATTTTCATCTATTCTAAAAGAATCACATATTTTTTGAATTGCTTTTCCGGCAATATTATAATTTAATGGGCAGGAACATAAATATTCTAAAATTTTTTGTGGCTCATATATTGCAAGGTAAGACATTAACCATGCTTGAGCCATTTGAACATAATATTCATCATCATCTTTAAATAACTTTATGATGTAATTAAAGTGATTTTTGTTTTTAACTAGCTTAGGCATAAACATAACATAGCCCCATTTTCTAACAAATAATAAATTATTGTCTATATATTCAGAAGCTTTTTTATATGCAAAATCAGAATCTAGATATTTATTTACAAATTGTGGTAGTTGATCTACATGCCACCAGTCCTGCACTTTAGCAAAATTTTCTTCTATGAAATTAAATTTTGCTAAAGAAACTTGAAAATAAGTTCGATGATATTGAGGATTTGATCATACAAAATCTTTTAAAAAATCTACGTTTTTATTGTTTTTAATTAATTTTTTATTAAAAACATCAATATCTTTAGTTTTATAATGATTACCAAGATCTGCAAATTCTGTTTTAAAATCGCTAAAATTATAAGTCATAAAATTTTCACTTCCATTTTATAATATTAACATAAATTTAAAAATAAAGCAATTTTTAAAAATTGAATATTGATTTTTTTAGAACATATGTTAAAATTAATAATGTATTATTTTTATAGGAGGTTATATAATTTATGAAAAAATGGTTGTTAATAAATTTTTTGGTTGTTCTATTTTTAGGTTCATTGGTTGGTTGCCATTTTTTTGATGGCAATAAACAAGACAAAGCTTTAAACACTAATGAAATTTATAATTTTGAATTTTGGAATAAAAGAGTAAAACATAGTGAAAAACTAATAATGAATCAAGATGAAATTAAAAACTTTAATAATAAATTAATTAATGATGAAAATATTAATATTATTGATTTAAATAAGTTTGATAAAGTTTTATCAAAAAGTCAGCTAAATACAATACTAAGAGACTATATTGAAAATTCTATGCCTGTTGAAACTAGGTATATTAATGATGTTGAGCTTGACGAAGAATATTATCATAAAATTATGAAAAATATTAATTTAGATGGAATAAATGATGAAAATGTTGTTCAGTATGGTATAGTAGTTAATAATACACATATTAGAACATTTCCAACTGATGATGTTTCTTACGATGAGCCAAATGATTTTTTTATAAATTTAAACTATGAAACAGGGTTAAAAGTTTGTGAAAGAGCATTGGTACTACACACATCAGCAGATAAAAAATATTATTTTGTAAAAACTGAATTTTATGATGGATGGGTAGCAGTAGAAGATATAGCATTAACAGATAGAAGTACTTGGGTAAAATATGACAGTTTAGATGATGTTTTAGTTGTAACAGGAGATTACATAAATTTAAATTATAATCTATGTAATGCCACAACATCTGAGATTAAGTTAGTTATGGGTACAAAGTTGCCATTGATAACACAAAAACCAAATGCTGTGGATAAAGTATCGACTGAAGCAAGCTATGTTGTAAATTTGCCAACTAGAGATTGCAACGGGGTTTTGGAATTTGTTAAAGCTAGAGTACCATTTAACAAAGATGTAAACGTTGGATATCTTACATATAATAAAAAAAATGTGTTGCAACAAGTTTTTAAATTAGTTGGGAATATATATGGTTGGGCCGATTTATGGGGTTCTAGAGATTGTTCTAGTTCGGTGCGAGATGTTTATAAAAGTTTTGGATTTAATTTGCCTAGAAATGCTGGTAAACAAACTAAAATTTTTACTAGTGTAGATGTATCTAAGATGAACTTAAAAGAAAAAAAAGATTTTATAAAATCTCAACCAGTTGGTTCAATGGTTTATATGCCTGGTCATGTTATGATGTACATTGGAAGTAAAGATAAAGAACCATATGTAATACATGCTAATTATAAAGCAAAAATAAAAAATAGTAAAGAAGAAAAAAACGAGTTTTATAATAGTACAGTTATCTCTAAGTTAAGTGATTTACATAAATATAGTGGAGAATCTTTTTTAGAAGTAATCAATTATGTTTTAATAATCAAGTAAAAGATTTATTATGAAAAGGAAAGAAAGGAAAAAAGATAGATGAAAAAAATAGATTTAACAGGAAAAACCATATTAATTACTGGTGTGGCTGGGTTTATTGGCAATAATTTAGTTTTAGAATTACTTCGTACAGTAAATTCAATTCATATTATCGGAATAGACATAATGTCTGATTATAACCCTATTGAGATTATAACCCTATTGAAATGAAAGAATGGCGATTAGAGCAGATAAAAAAAGAAGCAGAAAAACATTCCACTTCTTCATGGACCTTTATTAAAGGAGATATTGCAGATAAATCATTAATGGATGCTATTTTTAATGATTACAATCCGACTATTGTGGTGAATTTAGCAGCACAAGCAGGCGTTAGATACAGCATTACAAACCCAGATACTTATATTCAATCGAATCTCATTGGTTTTTATAATATTTTGGAGTCTTGTAGACACAGCTACGATAATGGAGGAAATGGTGTAGAACATCTAGTCTATGCTTCAAGTTCATCTGTTTATGGAAGTAACAAGAAAGTACCATATAGTACAGACGATAAAGTAGACAATCCAGTAAGTTTGTATGCTGCAACAAAAAAATCTAATGAATTGATGGCACACGCATATAGTAAGTTGTATAACATTCCTTCTACAGGTTTACGTTTTTTTACAGTTTATGGACCAGCAGGACGTACAGATATGGCTTACTTTAGTTTTACAAACAAATTGATAAAAGGTGAAAAAATTCAGATTTT
>CAYPLT010000092.1:0-265 GCA_964411695.1 uncultured Candidatus Soleaferrea sp. | reverse complement strand
TAAACGTGATTTTACTTATGTAGATGATATTGTTGAAGGTGTAAAACGCGTAATGCAAGGAGCACCTGAAAAAATAAATGGAGACGATGGATTGCCTATACCTCCTTATGCAGTGTACAATATCGGAAATAATAATCCGGAAAATCTTCTTGACTTTGTTCAAATTTTGCAAGAAGAGCTTATAAAAGCTAACGTATTACCAGAAGATTATGATTTTGAGGCTCACAAAGAACTTGTTGCTATGCAACCAGGAGACGTACCAATA
>CAYPLT010000091.1:766-3606 GCA_964411695.1 uncultured Candidatus Soleaferrea sp. | reverse complement strand
TTATTTATTTGTCAATAGCTAATAATCAATTTTTTCGCTTTAATATTGTATGTTTAAATTTTGAGTTTTTATAAGGTATTTTACAAAAAATATTCTCAAAAAACAAAAAAATCTAGCTCAGCTGTTTTTCAGCCAAACTAGATTATGGAACTATATCTTTTATTTTTAATCCAAAAGCAATCCAACGACCATCACAATCTTCAATCACAAGCTCTTTATTTTGATAGTCAGTCATATCTAAGTGTTTAATAATTTTTATTCCTTTAATTATAAACTCTTTCTCAATCTGTTCCTGATCTTCTGTATATAAATATGCATCATAACCATATCCATACAATTTTCTATTAGGAATTACCTCATTTGTATTTGCTTGAAGTAAAATAATTTCAACATTGTCTTTATAAAGACAAATATGTGATTCCTTGCATTTTAAATACTCAACTGCTCTAAAATTCAGTTTTGATGTGTAAAATTCCGCCGTCTCTTTTATTTTAGGAACTGGGAAAATACAACTCAACCCAACTATTCTCATTTACAATTCACACCTTATTTTTTTATTAACCCTTCATCTTCCATAAGAGTTGCATCTACTTCTATTTTCTGCTCATTGTTTCCAAATGAATCATATCTATAAAACACTAATTTAACCTTATCATTTGGTTTATATTTTTTTAACTCATCTTTTAATTCTTTCAAACTTTCAATTTTCTTTCCATTAAACTCATGTAATATGTCATACTCTTGAATCATATTCAAACTTGGATTCGTCACTTTTGCAATCAACAACCCTGTTTTTATATTATTACTCAATTTAGCAACAATTTCATCAATTTCTTTGTGTATTACTATTCCTAATAACGCTCTATCTTTAACATGACCATATTTAATTAAATTATCCAAAACATTCTCTACTTGTTTAATTGGTATAGCAAATCCCATTCCTTCAATGCTTACATTAGAAAGCTTACCTTCGTTTACGCCTATTACCTGACCTCTATTATTAACAAGTGCTCCACCTGAATTACCAGGATTTATAGCAGCATCTGTTTGAATGCATTTATTGTCACTACCCAAAGAAGATGAACTAGAAGATATAGAACGATTCAAAGCTGAAACTATACCCGCAGTCATAGATCCGGAATATTCTGTATCTACAGGGCTACCAATTGCAAAAACTTGCTCGCCAACCTTTAATTGATTTGAATCTCCAAATTCTGCTGCCGGCAAACCTGTAGCATCAATTTTAAGCACCGCTAAATCTGTATTAATATCTACTCCTACAATTTTAGCTTCATATTCTCTACCATCATTTAAAATAACTTTAACTGCATCAACTAATTCCATTATTGAAGGCGATTTTAATACCACATGTGCATTAGTAATAATGTACCCATCACTACTTTTTATAATTCCAGATGCACTGCCAATTTCTGTAATACCAGTCTGATATAATGATTGTACTCTAGCATAAGGAATTACTGAAACTACTGAAGGTATTACCTTTTCAGCAATAGACGTTGCATTTAATCCTGATGAACTAAACATAATAGATTTATCAGAACTTTCCTTATCTAGAATTGGAATTTCTGATTTCTGAGTTTCATTTTTATCCTGCTGGACTTGTTCATCAACATCAGCAGGTTCTTGTTTATAAGTTAAATCAGAAACCCAGCGTGAAAGTTTTACTCCACCATAAGCCAAACCAGAAATTAACAATAAAGAACCTAAAATCGAGCCAAAAATAACTGCGCCTTTATTTTTATTAGCTTTGGCTTGCGAAAATTGATTCATTTTACTATACTTTTCATAATCCCATTGGTAAAATTCTGATAAATTTTTTTTATCTTCTATTTCTTGACTTTCTTGATAATTTGAAGAAGCAGACATGTCATCAACAATTTGATTTTGATTAAGATTATTATCTTCATTGTTATTTAATGAATTATTTTCTAAATTTTCACATGTTCCATTCTCATTCATAATTAAAAACCTCTTTTTTGAAAAATTAAACTTAATTTAAAATATTTTATATTTATAGTTTATCACAAATAAATTAACATTCAATAAATTTTATTTAAACATTTTATGAACAAAATTTTTATTTATAAACTTTAGATTTTAAAAACTCTGATTAACCCTCTCAATTTCAGATTTATAAAAATTTATATCTTTTATTTGTTTTTATAATTTTTTTATGATATAATATATTTATATGGATTTAAATTATGGATTAATATTAATGATCATAACTATGGAAGGATTTTAATAAATGAATTTATATTTAGCATTAATTTTATCAGCTATAATATCTTACTTAATAGGAAGTTTAAATTTCGCAATTATAATTTCATTTTTACATAAAAAAGAAGATATCAGAAAGTATGGCAGTAAAAATGCTGGCATGACTAACGTCATAAGAGTATATGGGGTTTCAAGTGGTATTCCTGTTTTTTTAGGAGACTTTTTTAAAGCTGTAGTTGCAGTATATTTATGTGATTTTTTGTTTCACAATGTTAACCAGTATAGTTCTTACGGAAACTTAATTGTTGGTCTTTCAGTTGTTGTCGGGCACCTTTACCCGGTTTATTTTAATTTTAAAGGTGGCAAAGGCATTGCTACTTCTGCCGGTTTCATATTAACTCAAGACATAAAAATTTTTATTTTTGTTGCTTGTGTATTTATATTAATTTTATTAATATTTAAAATTGTTGGGCTTGCTTCTCTATGTGCAGCAGTTAGTTACCCAATAGCAAGTTTAGTTTTTTTTCAAAATTACCTTGCATTCATATTATCTTTAATTATATCTTCTCTTGTTATCTACTCTCATAGATCTAACATTA
>CAYPLT010000091.1:0-756 GCA_964411695.1 uncultured Candidatus Soleaferrea sp. | reverse complement strand
AAAAAAATTAAAAGATAATGTTTAAACTATTTATTTCTAAAAGAAGGTTATTTAATTTATGTATCTAGCTTTATACCGAAAATGGCGTCCTAAACGTTTTAATGATGTTATTGGACAAGAACATATAGTTCAAACTTTGCAAAATCAAATAAAAAATAATAAACTATCTCATGCCTACCTTTTCACAGGTTTTCGTGGAACCGGAAAAACAACATGTGCTAAAATATTAGCCAAAGCTACAAATTGTCCAAATCAAGAAAATGGTAACCCTTGTAATCAATGCGAGATATGTAAAGGCATAGATAATGGTTCAATAATGGACATACTAGAGATAGATGCCGCAAGTAATAATGGTGTAGAAAACATAAGAGAATTAAGAGATGAAGCTAATTTTACTCCATCAGTTTGTAGATATAGAATTTACATTATAGATGAAGTTCACATGCTCAGCATAGGTGCTTTTAATGCTTTGCTTAAAATTATGGAAGAGCCTCCTTCTTATGTTATGTTTATATTAGCTACAACTGATGTTCAAAGAATACCACCTACCATTTTGTCTCGTTGCCAACAATTTCAGTTTAATAAAATAAATCAACAATTAATTGCCGACCGTTTGATGTTTATAGCAAATTCAGAAAATATAGTTTTAGAACCATCTGCTGCTCAAATTATAGCTCATCATTCTGATGGTGGTCTAAGAGATGCATTATCTATTTTAGACGCTTGCATGAGTCTTTCTGATAATAATACAATAAA
>CAYPLT010000090.1:0-3647 GCA_964411695.1 uncultured Candidatus Soleaferrea sp. | reverse complement strand
ATTTCATAAGATATAATGAACTAGAAAAAAGGGAGGTGAAAATCATGGGATTCGGTTGTGGTAATAATGGTTGTTTATGGATTGTTATTTTAATAATCATAATAGCTTGTTGCTGTGGTGGCAATAGCTGTGGCAATGGTAACTGCGGTTGTGGTAATGGCTGTGGCTGCTAAAATAAGCTTAGAAAAACAATAAATTAATAACTTAGAGCTACAATTTTTATTGAACTAATTAAAAATTGTACGCTCTATTTTTATTTTTTAGAAAGAATGTAAATGTCAATCTTTTGCCTACCAAAAATTCTACATTGAGCTTCTGTCAGCATAAAAATATCTATATCTGCATGACCTTGTCTCATAGCGCCTCCGGTATCTTCTGCAATAAAAATACCTGCAAAATCGTTATTTAAACATTTTATAAACATAACCGTATGGTAAGGTATGACCTTGGGATTTACTGCTACATAACCTAATTGAGGCACTTTATTAGTAGAAGTTCTTGCACCATAATCAGCTGTATAAGCTGTAGCTACTCTATTAGACAAAATTTTATCATATTTTGTAGGACACCCATATTCATCTAAATCAACAGGCGTACCATATGATGTAAATGGTTTTCTTATACCTATAAAAATTTTTTTAGGTCTTGCATTAATTTGGTTATTAGCAATTTTATCAATTTTCATTATTTTGCCATTCACCATAACATGTTCATATTGAGTTACAATTTTACCAGGCATACCTGGGTAAATAACAACTTGTCCCTCATCTAAATAAGAACTAAATTCTTTTTGTGTGTCAAATGGCGTTAATTGTTCAACATTAATTATTTTTTTTTCTACAGTAGGTGTTATAACTGGAGAAAGTGTAGATTGATCATCTAAAATATTACTTGAAATTTTGCCTCTATTAGCAAATGTTATGCTATTTGCCAATTCATCTAAATGGTCGTTCATAGTCACAGAAAATATAATAAAAGAAGTTGTAGAAGTAAAAATTACCATCGAGCCAATTCTAGAAAACAAAATCTTCAAAACTTTAGCTAATTTCTTTTTATGTACACTCAAAAAATTTTCATCTCCAACCTTATTTCAAATATAGTCTTTTTAATACTATTATACACATTTTTTATTTAAAGGTCAAATCTAAGCTTAATACAAAAAAAGATGGCGGCATTTTATCCGTCATCTATAGATTTTTACACAAAATAATCACTAATATTATTTTAAAATCATGAATAAGTTTATTAGCAAACACCTTTATCTTCTATAAAATTTACTATGTCTCCAACTGTTTTAATTTTATCAATTTGATCATCTTTAAATTCCAAATCAAATTCTTCTTCTATAGACATTATAAGGTCAACAATATCTAAAGAATCTGCACCTAAGTCTTCAGTAATATTAGAATTCATTGTTACGCTTTCTTCTTCTAAATCTAATTGATCACATAAAATTTGCCTAATTTTTTCAAAAACCATTTTTAAAAATCACTCCTTAACAAAGAAATATTCATCTAAATAAATTAAAAATAACTAATATATAATATTAGTAAATAATTAAGTTTAGACTTTAAAATAAAAAACTTTAATTTGAAATACTGGTCTACAATCTACTTAGATGTCATACCACTATAAATTAGTTTACATCATCTATGTTACCCATGTCAACATATTTTAATAAATTTTATAACATAATTTTAAAAAATTATTGACTGAAAGATATTTAATTTTATTCTATTTTGTGATATACTTAATATGTACATATTTTGATATAAGGAGTTGTTTTTTTATGGAAAAAACAAAAAATAAGGTGCGTACAATGTTAATAGATTTTGTAGTATCTTTAATTGGTTGCTTTATTTTTTCTTACGCTTATTACGGATTTTTAATGCCAAATGAAATAGCTACCGGAGGAGTTGGTGGAATATCTTCTGCTCTTACATCTTCTTTTGGATTTAAAATGGGGGTTTTACTTTTTTGCATAAACACTCCATTGTTAATTTTAGCATTTATTTTTTTAGGTAAAAAGTTTACATTTAACACTACACTTGTAATTGTTGAGACTTCTTTTATGCTAGACTACGTTTCACCTTTGTTGCCTAGATACACTGGTCAGCAACTCTTAGGCACCATTTTTGGTAGCTTTTTGTTAGGTTTAGGAATATCCATTATTTTCACTAGAGGTTTTACAACCGGAGGTACAGACATTATCGGCCGGTTATTACAACTTAAATTTCCGTCTATGTCTATAGGTAAGTTAATGATGCTTACAGACTTCTTCATTATATGTCTTTCATCTTATATTTACACTTTTGGTGATGGACCTAATAATGCCATAGAATCTGCCATGTATGGTTTAATCTGTACATTTATTTACACTAAAACTATAGACACATTATTAGCCGGAACAGAACAAAAAAAAGTAATTTACATTATGTCAGATAAAAACCAACAAATAATAGAATGCCTTATAGAATCTTTACATAGAGGGTTAACTAGTTTTAATGTAAAAAAAGTTTATTCTCAAAAAGCAGCAGAAATGATTATGTGCATAATAAAATCTAATGAAATTACCAAAGTTAAAAGCATAATAAAAAAATGCGACAGTTCAGCGTTTTTAATGATTTTAAATGCAGAAGATGTAATTGGTGGACAATTTCATATAACTGGCTCTATAAAATAATTTAAAAATTTAATTGGATATAATTACAAATAAATTTAACCCAAAAAAGGATTCTTTTAAACTTATGTTTATATAGAGCCTTTTTTATTTTAATATAAAACTTCTGATACATAAAAAATAAAAAAATGCGCTCGGAATTAAAATTAAATTCAGTTTTCTTACGTAACTTCCTATTAGAGATTACTATATTTGCCTTTTTATATCAATATATCTTTTTACAATTACACGAAAAGTTTATTTTATTTAAAATTTTATTCCCATTAAAAACTTAACAAAGAACAATTTAATCATTTGTATCACTTTTATCCAGTTTTATGCTCTAATTCTATAATTATAATTTATAAATAAAATCATATCTATCAAATTAACTTTTGTCAAAGTACAAAAGAAATGCAGATTATATACGTTATACTTAACTGAGTTTTTCTATACTACCTCTTAAAATAATAATTAATATTTAGTAAAATCAAATCCACCGGTTGAATCCGTAGTATGCACAAGCCCTTCAAGGGATATTACTGACACGTGCCTGAAGGCACATTGAATGGTCTGTCCACCGCTCAAGCGGTTACTTTCTTGCTTATTGATTCTTGCTACACGTAAACGGGTCAATATACTCTTTGATGCTCATCTGATTAGTTGCAATATCATCTTGCAACTGATTTTTTATGTACTCCTCTATTGCTTTTTTGTTTTTCCCACGGTATAAACATATTATCCTCTTCACCAAAATTCGCTTTTTCGGTATGCAAATTTCATATTCCCCCACTTCTGAAATATTAATAATGAACTTTTCCCTTTTAGTAGATACCCCATAAATCCCGAAACGCTCATTTTGGGTGGGATGCTTAACAGCATGTGTATATGGTCTGGACATACTTCTCCTTCTACTATTTCTACTCCCTTCCACTGGCATAACTGTCTTAATATTTCTCGTATTTCTACTCTCTTTTCTTCATAAAAT
>CAYPLT010000089.1:0-3714 GCA_964411695.1 uncultured Candidatus Soleaferrea sp. | reverse complement strand
AGTTACAGTATTTGCCAGCGAAGATAGGTTTGTTCATTTTTCCCTTTCATCATCAGGAGAAGAAGCAAACGCAGTGTTTAACTGGGAACATAGCGATGATGAGATGGAAGATTATGTGTACAGTGGCTCTGATGTTGTTTCTGCTGATGAAACATTCAATATTGCACTAATGCAATCTAATCCTGCACATTATATTATTGAACTGACACGTTACGACATTGATGACTATCTGTTTGTTGGATGGAAAATCAATGGAGTTGAAGTACCATCTGATGCAACCAGTGTTAGTACGCTTGTCGGTCACGATCTTTGGGTAGGTTCAGAGGATACAGTAGAATACTTAACGATTGATGTTGATTATACCGAAGTTCAATCTGCTGATATCGAAATCATAGCCTGTTTCCAGCCGAGGGGTGGCGGAGCAAAATATACGCCGTCTGTAAGCATTGCAGTTGGAGACGAAAGTAAAGGCAGTCTGCCCTAGGACTGCCTTTCGTATTTGGCAAATACAGAGGATAGCAGCAGTTGGACATTGACCACTGCACCAGCCGCTGGTTATCGTCTCCATTACATTCAGGCTGGAGACGATGCGGCCAGCCGGGTATACAGTACGGACGGCAAGACTGTTACCTGGGATGTTACATCTGATGCAGCATACACAGTCTATTTTGCATCTGCGGCCATTAGTCTCAATGATGCATTCTATTACGGTGTTACCGGAACAACTGTAAATGGAAGCTATTTCACAGATAAGAATGCTACAGCTATTTTCGAAAAGCAGCGTGTTCGAATCTCCGTCCCATATTCCGTTCTAGGCAAGGCTGGAGATTTAAGTAACAGTTCGACACTCAAGGCCTATGCAGGATCGGATTCGACCGGTCAACTGCTGTATGACGGTGCATTGGTCGAGAATTTTGTGATTGATCCCATGCCCCAAATCAGCAAGATCACCATGTATGCCTCCTTAAACGGAGGGGAAACATCAGTCAAAACCTACGATATTCAAGTCGGTACATCTGAGACGGTTGACTTAACCAACACAGGGGCCAGCGGCAATGGCTACGGCGTGGCGGCCTTCTGGAATGAAGCAGCCTCTGCTCTGAACCTCTACTACGCCACCAGCAGCGGCGTGTATCAGACCACCGCCGATGGCGTTGCCAAAATGGAGGGCACCCAGGGCGAGGCCATTGCCGTTGGTGGCCCTGCGGAGGATACCCTCTATGCTGTCACTATCACCTATGATTACAACAGCACGGAGTACGCCTATTACCTGACCTATTATCTCTATGCGTATGCCGATGGTCAATGGAAACTCGTGGACTACAGCCACTCCGTTAAAGATACTCGTCAGGGTATGGACTATACCAAGCATCAGTCGGCCCTGATCATGGACGGCAGCAGCATCTGGCTGGGCGATGTCCACTGGGACGGCGACAGCTGGAAAACCAATGACGTGTCCTTCAATTCCTTCTGGAAAGCAGATGCGGATACAGCCTACGCCGGCAGCAGCAGCGGCGTGTATCAGTATGAGAACGGCAGCTGGACGCAGGTGTCCGGAACCAGCGGCACCATGTACATCACCTCCGGAGCGCATACCGGCGAGGCCGTGACGCTGGTAACTGCGGCAAACAGACAGACCTCCATTGATAGAGGCAGTGGCCAAATGAATTACTACGATGAGAAGTCCGGCGGTACCACGCAAAAGGTGGTTATTTCCGACACCGGCGCTTCCGTAACACCGGTGGACATTACCACCATTCCCGGCTATCAGGAAAATATGAGTATGACACGGCAGTATGTGGGCGTTGCGGCTGACGGTGAGCTTTACGCCATCACCGTAGGCAGAACTACCGAGATGAACAGCTTCCTGAGCTACAGCGGCTCCTACCTCTACAAACTGGTGGACGGCGTTTGGGTCTATCAGGATGTTCCTGCCTATAATCAGGGCTCCAAGGATTATATCCGCCATTTCACCAGTCCCTGTGAGGGCGTGACGCTGTTCCTGGGCTTCCAGGGCTGTAACTACATCTACTATTCCGGCCAGGCCACCATCACCTTCGAATCCAACGGCGGCAGCGCGGTGGAGCCCATCACCGGCACCATCGGAAGCGCCGTCACGGCTCCCAAGTCCCCCACCCGGTCCGGCTATGTCTTCCGTGGTTGGTACAGTGACGCGGAGCTGAAAAACGCCTGGACATGGAACATCATGCCCGCCAAGGATGTGACCCTCTATGCCAAGTGGATGGACCGCAATAACCCCGGCGTGGATGAGGACCTGGACGCAGAGCGTACACGGGCCAAGGCCGGTCTGGACGCAGCCCTTGCACGACTGACCGAGACCGACTACAGCGCCGAAAACTGGCAGCAGGTGATGAACGCCTACAACGCAGGTGTGAAAGCCATCGAGGCCGCCGAGGAGTACGATGCCATCTACGACGCGCTGAACGAAGCCATCGCCAAAATGCTGGCTGTGGAGGCCGATCAGGCGGGCGTGGTCACCGTGGCGATCTCCATGGACTCCTTCGTTCTGGGTGACTATGGGGAGTACGAAGAGAAGTACGGCGCGGGCTATATCATCGAGCCGACGCTGGTGGAGGTTCCCAAGTACACCAAGGTCTCTACCATCATCACCGACCTGCTGCGTGAGCAGTACGGTGATGGCGAGGATTCTCAGCCCTGGACCATGACCGGCACCGTGGAGACCGATTTCTATCTGGCCTCCGTCCAGCTAGACGGCGACAAGTGGCTGGGTGAGTTCGACTGCGGCGACCAGAGCGGCTGGATGTACTCCGTCAACAACGTGTTCCCCAATGTGGGCGCTTCCGCCTACACCGTCAGCTACGGCGACATCATACGCTGGCAGTACACCGCAAGCGGCCTGGGCGCAGACCTTGGTACCTCTGCTGAGTGGGCCGATGGCGATGTGGCCACCGTGGCAAACAAGGACAAGCTGACCTGGAAGGTCGCAGAGCTGGAGAAGGCAGTCGAGGACAAAACGCTCAAGATCGACGGACCGCTGCTGAATGCCTACAACAACGCCTACGAAGTCCTGACCAACCACCACAGCACCCAGGCCGCCGTGGATGCGGCGCTGGAGCTGCTGAACAACGCCGAGGAGGCAAAGAAGGCCGTGGACCTGATCGAGGCCATCAAGGATGTCACGCTGGACAGCAAGGACAAGATTGAAGCCGCAGAGGCTGCCTATGATGCCCTGACCGATGCGCAGAAGGAACTGGTTTCCAACTATAAGAAGCTGCTGGATGCCCGCGAAGCATATCCTATCACTATGTAGACAGCATCGGCTACAAGGAACTGCCTGCCTTTATGAAACCGGAGAATTATCTGAAAAATGCGGAAATGCAGATGGAAGATGATTACGGCATGATTGACGGCGTTATCAACAACGGTTCCAGGGAAGCCGAAAAGCCTGTTGCAAAGCCGGAGGAAACCAAGTCAAAGAAGCCCTCTGTTCTCGCAAAGCTCCGTCAGTACCAAGCCGAGGACAGAAAGGAAAAGACAATGCAGCAATATGCGGAAAGGGATTTATGATGAACTTCACAAACGATGAAATGAACCTCATGTGCATCTATGATGCAGGCACGAGGACGGGGCTGATGAAAGCCCTGTCCGACATGAAAACCGAGCTTGGTAAAGACGAGACCGAGCTTCTGGAACTGACAGACTCCACACTGAAAAAGCTCTCTGCCATGACCG
>CAYPLT010000088.1:0-3775 GCA_964411695.1 uncultured Candidatus Soleaferrea sp. | reverse complement strand
TTAGCACTCTTGATTGATGATTGCTAATCATGTTTTATTAATTCAAAAATTAAAATTTAAAATAATTTTTAGGGAGGTCTTTTTTATGACTATTAAACCTCTTAGTGACCGTTTAGTAATTAAGATGGTAGAAGCAGAAGAAACTACAAAAAGCGGAATTATTTTAGCTGGTTCAGCTAAAGAAAAACCTCAAATTGCTGAGGTTATAGCTGTTGGCCCAGGTGGCATTGTAGACGGCAAAGAAGTTAAAATGTATTTAAAACCCGGTGATAAAGTTTTAATTAGCAAATATGCCGGCACTGAAGTTAAATTAGATGGCATTGATTACACAATTCTTCGTCAAAACGACGTTTTAGCAATTGTAGAATAATATTTATATTTATATATTTTATGGTTAATTAATTTATTTCACGAAAGGAATCTGATTTGTATGGCAAAGATTTTATTACACGGTTCTGAAGCTCGTCAAGCTCTTCAAACCGGCTTAGACAAATTAGCTGACACTGTTAAAATTACATTAGGACCTAAAGGTCGTAATGTTGTATTAGATAAAAAATTTGGTGCTCCACTAATAACAAATGATGGAGTAACTATTGCTAAAGAAATAGAACTTGAAGACCCTTTTGAAAATATGGGTGCTCAATTGGTTAAAGAAGTTGCTACTAAAACTAATGATGTCGCTGGAGATGGTACTACTACAGCTACTTTATTAGCTCAAAAAATTGTTAAAGAAGGCCTTCAAATGGTAGCTTCAGGCTCTAACCCTATGGTACTGAAAAAAGGCATTAAAAAAGCTGTTGATGCTGCAATTAAAACAATAGAATCTAATTCTAAACAAGTTGCTGGTACAGATGATATAGCTAGAGTTGCAACAATTTCTGCTGGCGATGAAGTTATTGGTAAATTAATTGCTGAAGCCATGGAAAAAGTTGGTACAGATGGTGTTATTACAGTTGAAGAATCTAAAACTGCTGAAACTTACAGCGAAGTTGTAGAAGGTATGCAATTTGACCGTGGTTACATTACGCCTTACATGGTAACCGACACAGACAAAATGGAAGCTATTATCGATGATGCTTACATTTTAATTACAGACAAAAAAATAAGTTCTATTCAAGATATTCTACCTTTATTAGAGCAGATTGTACAGTCTGGTAAAAAATTAGTCATCATAGCAGAAGATGTTGAAGGTGAAGCTCTTTCAACTCTTATTGTTAACAGATTAAGAGGCACTTTCACCTGTGTAGCAGTTAAAGCACCAGGTTTTGGTGACAGACGTAAAGAAATGCTTAGAGACATTGCTATTTTAACTGGTGGTGAAGTAATAAGTGAAGAACTTGGTTTTGACATTAAAGAAACCAAAATAGAACAATTAGGTCGCGCTCGTCAAGTTAAAGTTCAAAAAGAAAATACAATTATTGTTGATGGTGCTGGTTCTAACGATGAAATTAAAGCTAGAATTGCTCAAATTAAATCAGAAATTGAAATTTCTACTTCTGATTTTGATAGAGAAAAATTACAAGAACGTTTAGCTAAACTTTCTGGTGGAGTTGCTGTAATTAAAGTAGGTGCTGCAACAGAAGTAGAAATGAAAGAGCAAAAATTAAGAATCGAAGACGCTTTAGCATCAACTAAAGCAGCAGTAGAAGAAGGCATTGTTGCTGGAGGTGGTACAGCATTACTAAACGCAAGCAAAAATGTTGCTACTGTTGTTGATGAATGCGACGGAGACGAAAAAGTTGGCGCTAAAATAATATTAAAATCATTAGAAGAGCCAATTCGTCAAATTTCTAAAAATGCTGGCTTTGAATCTTCTATAATAATAGAAAAAATTAGAGAGGCTAACAAAATTAATTACGGTTTTGATGCTTACTCTGAAAAATATGTTGATATGCTTGAAGCTGGCATAGTTGATCCTACAAAAGTAACAAGAAGTGCATTACAAAACGCTGCATCAATTGCTTCTATGATTTTAACCACAGAGTCTTTAGTGGCTGACGAAAAAGAAGAAAACCCACCTGCAATGCCAAACCCAGGCATGGGAGGAATGTATTAATAGATTCTCTTGTGTAGCTGGTTATTGAAAATATAATAATTTAAATAAAACAAAAGAACCAAGCCTGATTTTAAAGTCAAGTTTGGTTCTTATTTTATTGTAATATATTTTTTCCGTCTGTGATACAATATTATTTAAAAACTGTTTTTTCAAAGATTTGATATATATCGTTGATCTGTTGTCTAACATATCTTAATTTTGACTTTAAAATTTAATATGTTTCTCTTTTAATAACCAGTGAAAAAATTATATTTTTTTGCTTTTATGCAAGTTGAAACGTATATAATAATCCGTCACCTCTTAATAATATACAAATATTGAGTCAATTTTCTCAAAAAATATCTCTCTTCTTCTAAATTATATAAAAGCTCAGATTAAAGAAAGCAACAGCCAAACTCAAGAAAAATCAGAGACGTAGTCAATTTAAAAATTTTCTTTTAAAATTTAAAAAATATATAAAATAAAATTAAATATCTTATTGATATAATTTTTTTTACGTGTTATAATGTATATAGAATTTAGCAAAAAAACACTATATTTAAGGATGTGAATATTTTGATAAAAGTAGTTGGTTTAACAAAAAAATATGGTAACCGCAAAGCATTAAATAACATTGCGTTTGATGTAGATAAAGGAGAGATTGTTGGGTTTTTAGGTCCAAACGGTGCCGGCAAATCTACAACAATGAACATTTTAACAGGATATATCTCCGCTTCATCTGGTTCTGTTAAAATAGACGGTATTGACATTTTAAGCGACCCTATTAATGCAAAAAAGAAAATTGGATATTTACCCGAAACTCCTCCACTTTACATGGATATGACCGTTTCTGAATATTTAAATTTTGTTTTTGAACTAAAAAAAATTAAATTACACAGGCAAGCACATATTCAAGAAATCTGTGACTTGGTGAAAATTTCTGATATTTCAGAAAGAATAATTAAAAATCTTTCAAAAGGTTACAAACAACGTGTAGGTCTTGCTCAAGCTTTAATTGGCAACCCAGAAATTTTAATATTAGATGAGCCTACTGTTGGTCTTGACCCAAAACAAATTATTGAAATTAGAAATTTAATTAAAGAATTAGGTAAAAGACACACTGTAATTTTATCTTCGCATATATTATCTGAAATACAAGCTATATGCAATAAAGTTATTATAATTAACAACGGTACAATAGTAGCTAACTCAAAAATAGAAGATATATCACTTGTAGTTTCGCCTGATCGTAGATTAGCCTTAGATATCATAGGTAACAAATCTATAGTCTATGATATTATATCTAATTTTAAAGAAGTGGAAAAAGTATTTTTTGAACGTAATGGTGAAGTGTCTAGCTTTATAATACATCTAAAAGATGATAAAGACATACGTAAAGAGTTATCTAAAGCTGTTACAGAATCAGGAGCTACCATTGTTGGTTTAAAATTATTAACGCTTTCTTTAGAAGAAGCTTTTTTAAGGTTAACTGAAGTATCATCAGAATCTGAGAAATCTGAAGAAATTGATGATGACAACGACGACATTCAAAAATACGATGATCAAGAAAAAGCAAACACAACAATTAATAATAAAGGAGTTGATAAATAATGTTTTCTATCTTTAAACGTGAAATGAAATCTTACTTTTTGTCTGCTACAGGTTATGTTTTTTTAGCTGTATTTTATTTGTTTTCCGGGTTCTTTTTTTACGAAACTTCAATTTTATCAAGAAATGCAG
>CAYPLT010000087.1:0-3946 GCA_964411695.1 uncultured Candidatus Soleaferrea sp. | reverse complement strand
GAAAAACTAATTGTTCAATTCAAATGTCGGTGTCCAGAAAACTGGGTACATATTAGAAATTTAGTAAATGCAGTTCTTTATTTTTACTCTTTGTTTTTTTGTAATAATTCTATTTTAGATTTTATTTCAGAAACGATGTTTTTGAAATGTTCTTTTGTATGCTTGCAAGCTACTTCTGGGTGCAATACATCATGGTACTTATAGTAACTACTTGCACGGCATCCACCGCCACATACGTACCGATATTCACACTCTGCACATTCTTCAAATTTGTCTACATCAAAGTCTTTGTATGGGTTTTGCTCAGATGTTATTAATTTTTTTATATTGTCAGTTAATGCATTGCCCATTTTTAATTCAGGCACATGTAACATCTGGCATGGGTATATTGAACCGTCAGCGCTAATGCTTATGCAGTCTTTACCTACTCCACAGCGTTTTGTTGCATAAAGGGTAGTGTTTCCAATCATTGAATCTTGCATTGTAATACCTTCATGAGAACGTTCTTGGAGATAATTAGTCATATGTTCATAATCATCATCTCTTAATATGTAATCTTTAAATAATGGGTTGCTATAATCTAATGTTAAAATGCTAAAGTTCAAAGGTACGTCTATGCTTTTAGACATCTCAACATAATTGTTTATTAATGGACTGGTTTTTCTGTGTAAAGTTGCAATTAATGATACAGGTATTTTATTTTTTAAGTATTCAATAGTTTCAAACACTTTTGGCATTATGCCTGGGTCACGTATGAAGCTAGTGTCCTTGCTGTAACCGTCGACGGATATTGCTATTTTATCTAAATAAGGTAAGCATTTGTCATACTTTTCAAAAGGCATTGTACCATTTGAAATTATTGAAAACTCTTTTAAATCTAAAGTTTCGCGAATGAATTTTACAATTTCAGGTAAATCATCTCTTAAAAATGGCTCGCCACCAGAAATTACTAAATATTGCAAATGAAGCTCTTTTAATTTTTTAACGATTGTTTTTATTTGTTCTAATGTTAAGTCATTATTTTTGTTTCTATGGTCTATGTAAGAATAACATCCAACACAATGTAAGTTACAGTGGTCTGTTACATGCAAATAAAGTGATGACAAAGCAAAAGGCATATCATCTGAATCAAAAAAACCATTGTCATTTAAAGCATCAAATAATTCTTGTTCTTTTGGCGTTAAATTGTTTAAATCAGCTGTTTCATTTTTAATTTTAGAAACCAAATTCACACCAACATCATCTAAACCAATTATTGTTGTTGACCTAAAGTTACCTATAATTGGTATGCTGTCTAAAGTAAATTCTTTTACATTACTATGAAATTTAGGGTAATTATCTTGCATCGCTTAAACCTCCATTGTATAAATTATGAAATAAAAAATGTATCTATTTTGGTTGAATTTTATATATATATAAAACATTATTTGTAATACAATTTTTTGTAAATGTATTAATAATATAATATATTAGAAAATTAAAATAGTCAATACATAATTAAAAATAAATTGTTTTTACTCTAGATTTTTTTAAAAAAATAATCTATAATTAAATAAAGATTAAAAATTTAATTAATATGAATTTATGAAAGGAGAATTAAATTAACTTAATATGGTAAAAAAAACAGACGAAAACGCCATAGTTATGAAAAATATTGAAAAATATTTTAACGGCCTATGTGTTTTGAAAAATTTTAATGTTAATATTAAAAAAGGTTCAATACATGCTTTGTTAGGAGAAAACGGGGCAGGAAAAACAACTCTTATGAATATTTTATATGGACTTTATAGGGCAGACAGAGGAACAATTTTTATAAATGGCAATAAAGTAAATATAAAAAATTCAAATACAGCTATTAAATTTGGCATCGGTATGGTACATCAACATTTTATGTTGGTACAACCTTTTACAGTTTTACAAAATATTATATTGGGTAAAGAGCCTACTAACAAATTTGGTATTTTAAATTTTAATAAAATAAGAGCAGAAATACAAAATTTGTCACAAAAATATGGTTTAGAAGTAAATTTGAATGATAAAGTTGAAAATATTTCTGTAGGCATGCAACAACGTGTAGAGATTTTGAAAACTTTGTACCGTGGAGCAGAAATTTTAATATTAGATGAACCGACTGCTGTTTTGGCTACGCATGAAGTGGACAAATTAATTGATATATTACATAATTTAACAAAAGATGGAAAAACAGTAATTATTATTACTCATAAAATTAAAGAGATAAAAAAAGTAGCTAGGTATTGTACTGTAATACGTAAAGGGCAGTATGTTGACACTGTTAATGTTAATGAAGTTACAGAAAATGAATTGGCTAATATGATGGTTGGTCGTAGTGTATCTCTTGATGTTGAAAAAACTGTTGCGCAACCTAAAAAAGAAATATTTTCTATTGAAGATTTAACGGTAAAAGATTCTAAAGGGTTGAATAAAGTTAATCGGCTTTCACTTTCTGTTAAGCAAGGTGAGATAATGGGAATTGCTGGAATAGATGGCAATGGTCAAAAAGAACTGGTTGATGCTATAACTAATTTGAAGAAAGTAGAAAGTGGAAAAATTAAAATTAACGGAGAAGAAATACAAAATACATCAATTAAAAATGTTATTAACCACAAAATTTCAACCATACCTGAAGATAGACATAAAATGGGTTTAATTTTAGACTTTACAGTTGCTGAAAATGCTGTGCTTACTAAATATGATAGAAAACCATTTAACTATAACGGAGTTATTAATTTTAACAAAGTTGATGAGTTTGCAGATGCATTAGTTAAAAAGTTTGATGTTAGACCTATTGATTGTAAAAAATTGCCGGTTAGAGCACTTTCTGGAGGAAATCAACAAAAAATAATAATTGGAAGAGAGATAAGCAATGAACCAAACCTCTTGATAGCTGTTCAACCTACTAGGGGCTTAGATGTAGGAGCGATAGAATATGTACATAAATCGTTAATTAAATTTAGAGATAGTGGACGAGCAGTTTTATTAATTTCTTTAGATTTAGACGAAATTATGGATGTTTCTGATAGAATAGCTGTTATTTATGAAGGTAAAATTGTTGATGTTATAGATGCCAAAGATGCAGATGAAAATAAAATAAGTTTATTAATGGCAGGAGGGAAATAAGTATGAAAATACAATTTTTATTAAAAAAAACATTAATTAAAGTTATTTTATCAATAATTATAGGATTTTTTATTGGAGCTATGGTTTTATTATTAGCAGGATTTAACCCAATAAATGCTTATGCTGCTCTTATTTATGGCATATTTTCAAAACCAAGGTATGTTGCGCAAGTTATAATCAAAGGTACGCCACTTATCTTGACTGGGTTATCGGTTACGTTTGCGTTTAAATCCGGGCTTTTTAATATAGGCGGAGAAGGGCAATATATTATTGGCTCTATTTTTGCAGTTTTAGCAGGATATTTGTTAAAATTGCCGCCTTTTATACATTTTTTTATAGTTATTATTATAGGAGCGTTGGCAGCTGGATTATGGGGAAGCATTGTAGGTTATTTAAAAGCAAAGCTGGGAATACATGAAGTTATAACATCTATAATGCTAAATTGGGTAGCTTTTTATCTTAATAATTATATGGTTTCTTTACCGTGGTTAGCTAAACCGGATTCGGATTCGTCATATCCAATAAATAAAACAGCCTGGGATGTGGTTTTAAATGGATATAAAACTTCAGCTCAAGGTCGTAGAGAATTATTAGAATCTCATCCTATTTTGTCTGACGTTTTATTAAAAACAGATTTTAATTACGGAATATTAATAGCTATAATCCTTTGTCTATTAGTGTGGGTTTTATTAAAGCATACAAAGCAAGGTTTTGAGTTCAGAGCTGTAGGTAGTAATAAATACGCTGCAGAATTTGCAGGGATGAATATGAAGAAAACTAGAATATTATCTATGTTTATTTCAGGGTC
>CAYPLT010000086.1:0-4020 GCA_964411695.1 uncultured Candidatus Soleaferrea sp. | reverse complement strand
CACATACAGGGCTTGCCCCTGTATAGAAGTGCGCCCTTTGTTCCAAAGGGATTTTATACGTCCGTTATGTCCGCTGCGTACAGCTTATCAAACTGACCGGGGCAGTGGACATCATATCGAGCCAGCAGCGCTTCAAAGGTGCACTTTGTCAGCGTATAAAGTGCCTGAAGCTCAGGATCAAGATACGCGCTCTCAGTCAACTCCGGGGCAACCAGCGACGGGATATTCCGCGCTCTGCGCTGCATCAGATAACCGAACGGAATATTCGCCAGCTTGTCAATCGCAAGATAGGGACGGTCAAAGGTCTTGCCGCAGCGAAGAAACGCCGCGTTCAAAAAGCCGGCTGTGAAGTCCTCCCCCGTAAAGGCAAACGGCGTATCTTTGCACGGCAGAGCATCCAATTCCCCAACAGCTTCTTCCAGAGAAATGCCCCGCGCCAGCATATCGTCCGTGATCCCGGTCAGCTCGGTGATATGCTCCGGCAGCGGTTCCGGCTGACGGATGTAGAGCGTAGTTTCGCCACGCACTTCGAAATTTGCCATTCTGCAATAGCGAATGGCAATGATGCGATCCTTCCAGACATCCGTCCCGGTCGTTTCAATATCGACCAGATACCATGCGTCATTGAACATATTGCTGCGCATGGCATATCGATCCTGCCAACAGGGAAGCGAGGACTCCCGCAGCAGCTTCATGGCAAGCGCTCGGCTGCGGTCGATCCGCTTGTGCAGGTCAATGACCGGGATTTGGTATTCCGGCATCAGGATTTCATGATGCTGTTCCCGCGTCATGGGGGCGGAAAACAGGATGATGGGTACAGGACGTTCACTTGTGAGAAGTTCATCCTGCGCACACAAAACATCTGCCAGTTGTGAGCTAGTGAGCCGCTTGGGGTTCAGCACGATGCACCGCGCCTGATTGGAGATGTGTACGACCATTGCCTCATCCAGTGCGTCCGGTTCTGCGCTCAAAATGGGGAATGTAGTGGGGAGCAGCACACGCAGCGTTTGCAGTTCCGTTCTCGTCAGTCCGATACAATAAACATCATTTGTCATAGAGAAAGCTCCTCTCCGTCATTTAGGAGGACAACGGTTCGGTCAGGGCAAAGCGCCTGCATTTGCTGTGGACTTTCAGTGTGTATGGGAACCACGATTTCGGGGTCAACTGTATCCACAACCATGCGAACGTCCTCCGATGAGGCGTGTCCGCTGGTGTGCAGTGCTTCCCATGTTCCGGTCAACGCCAGAAAATTGGGAATGGTGCTGCCGGGTTTTATACGGTAACCGTCCCACATGGAGTAGAGCAAAATGCTCTGTGCAGGATCATACTGCTTGATGATTGCTTCAAATTTCGGATTGGCGCGGACGAACATCAGTCCTCCCAGTTCTGCAAAGCGTGCAGGTGGATGGTATTTGAAGGGGAGGAGCTTCGGCGCTTTATAAAACGATGAAATCCCGCTCCAATGCTTTGACACGGTTTCCACCAGTTTTTTCTGATATTCGTCACAGAGGCAGTATTTCCCGTGCGGCACGGCGCGCGCCAGCGCAAAGATACGGTCAAGGTTGGTGGTCGCGCACAGCACAAACACATATTTATACTGCTGCAAATATTCTTTTACCCTCGCTTGTAACTCCCATTCCGTGACGGTTTTATGGTCGGTACGGGATACCGTTGTACCCTCGGTAACAACGGCATCGACCTTGCCGATTTTATGCAGGATCTTGGGAATTGCCTTGCCACGCACACCGTGCAGCCGGAAATCACCGGTGTACAAAATGCGCTTGCCGTCCGCTTCAATGAGGAACAGATAGCTGTCACAGGCTGAGTGATCAATTGACCACGGCGTAATTCGGATGTCACCAATCACCAGTCCTTCGCCGCCCTTGAATGTGCGGATCATCTTGATTCGATCACAAAGTGCCTGATTTTTGTGATAACTGTGTTCGGCAGACGTCAGCATGATATCTTTAGCAAGAGCACCTGCGTAAAGGGGGATATCCTCTCTGATGCGTGTCATCTGCCCGGTATGGTCGCCATGGTAATGGGTAAACAGTACCGCGTCGCAGCGCCCGTTTGTATCGGTCACGCCCGGAATGTGAAGCGGTGCAGACACAAAATTCGGGTCAAGAGACAGCTCGTCTCCCATGTCGATAAGGATGCGCGTTTTTTCCGTGGCAATCTCGGTGGCAATCCCGCCGATTTGGTGTGTGCCTCGATGAATACAGAGCTTCATTCCGTGCCTCCTTCCCAAACGTCACCGAACAGAATGGAAACACCGTGAAACAGCTTCCAGCCGCGAAGGGAGCGGTCATACTCGATCCATTCCCCGGTGGCTTGCAGCGTGGCAATATACCGCTGCACGCTGCGAAGAGGCAGTTCAGTTAGCTCGGATAGCGTCTGGGTGGAGATGCCGGGGCGCTTGCGGATCAGGGACAGGATCTTCAGACCGTTCACCAGCTTTTCACTGTATTCATACGATTTTCTGCTGCGGCTGTGGGCGGAAAGCAGCAGATATTTGAGCTTGTCCGCAAGGGCGTCAAAGCTCGGGTAGCATTTGAAAAGCTTTCGCAGCAGCTTTGGAGGCATCGGCTCACCCAGCCAGATCACAGTCTCGTCTGTGCAGCCGTTGACCTCGCCGTAATAGTCAAAGAGCATCCCACGCGCGTCCTCATCCAATGCGGATGCCTGCACGATCATTGCCACACATCCGATCGCGATCAGATCCGTTGGGGCGTCAGTGTCAAACACCTTATAGTCCCGTGACGGAATGTTTTTCGCGACGATCTCATTTTCTTCCTCGGTTAGCCCGAAGGTGATTATACGATATTGCATCATCGTAACCTCCGCTTCTTTTTTTGACACCAGTATAGCAAACCGCCGCGACAACAGGGTGGTAGAGTCGAAAAACTTTTAATTTATTCTCGTAAACTGATCGGCATAGAGGCAGTATCCCATGCTCGATGCTTTGGCAATCAGTACAGGGAATGAACAGTTTTTTAGTTCATTGCATAGCAAAATATTATCAAGTATTTTGCTGTCGGGATCATGGTTGGCAAAAATGAAAATGACTTCTGGATTTTCACAGCTAATGTTTACTTTAAATTGTTTTTCCTGCAATCCATCCACCAGACCTAATTGGCACTTTTGGGCGAATACGACAGACATATCTTCACAAAACTCTTTGAGGAAACTTTGATCTGATAGAAAATGATGGAAATCTTTGAGATGATCGCTAACGCCAGCCTTACCCTGCAATGCGCCGTTACCAAATTTTACTTCAACAAGAGCCAAAGAAACCCTTTGAACATCTTTTCGAGTTGCCCCATCAGAGAGCCACTTTAGAGCTACCATATCGAAGCGTGCCGATTTGTCAGCAGCATTGACTTTATTGGCATACTCTATATCCACAATATAGTAGTCAGTTCCTCTGGAAATATTTCCGAGATTATTGTTTTCACGAGCAATGACTTGCTGAAACTCTCTTTCATATTTGGGATGCTCATGGAACCACCAGTCCATCGCCTGTTTATAAAAAGGCATATTATCAACAGCTACTTTGACATCAGGGTACTCTTCAAGGACAGAGCTGTCAGTCACACAATACTTCTTATTGAAGAATACCGTATACTTTCCTTGTTTCTCTGTGATCTTAAATAGACTTCCACCTCTGTAATAGATGTTGACAGAGTCTCCTCGAAGTTCTAAATCTAATGTGTCATCTTTCTTAACAGTCTCTAAGAGTGGATGAAGCTCTCCATACAAAAAGGCATTTAACATCTTCTTGTCAATTTGGCGCTTCTTCACTTCGCACCGCCTCCCCTACAACTTCCTATATACTATTATACGAAAAAAATGTGAATTTTTCAAGAAACGCCTCAAACGCTCGTCACTTTTTGCTAATTCCATTCTTCTTTGCCCGCTCACTTGCCGCTCTGCGCCGTTCCTCGCTGTACGGCGCAGTCAGTCGAAAGCTCAATCTGCCTTTTTCAATCTCAAAAGTCAGACCGCCTTGTTCGTCAT
>CAYPLT010000085.1:0-4021 GCA_964411695.1 uncultured Candidatus Soleaferrea sp. | reverse complement strand
GAGAATGCAATAATAATAACAGGAGCAGAAAACTTTTTTAAAAAAGAAGGAGAAGCTGGAGTTAGCAATTTAATGAGATTTAGTTTAAAAGCGGAAGCAGAAAAAACATTAACAGAAATAGTTCAAGAATTTGATGAAGCTTATACAATACACAGAGATGTTTTTATGAAAAATTCGAGAATGGTTAATGGAGAGTTAAAGGAGTGGTCCACAAACTTTCAAAAAGAAAGACAAGAGATTAAGGAAGAAGCCAATAAAATGGTGTATTTTGCAGAATTGTGTTTAGGAGCGTTAAATAATAAAATTGATATTGAGAAAGAAGATAGTGACTTACAAAGAATAAAAAAATATATACAATTTGCCAAAATATTAAATGACGCAGTTGAGTGTGAAAATAACGTAGCTACGGGTGAACAATCATATAAAATAAATACAGGCAAATTAGCTGAATATGATGGCGTTATTAATGTAGATGAGAATGCTGGTATTGATGGTTGTTTAAATTGTTCTATGTGGGCTTCAGCTTTTGCAATATGTGGAATTATAGATATATGTATAGAACAGTCAGAATTAATAAAAAAATAAAACAAACTAATTGTTATAAACAGTTAAGTGAGGTATGCAGCAACCTAGAATTAGGGAATGAATATGATGCAATAATGAATTTAACAATAGATAATTGGGATTGTGACTATACAAGAGAAGAGATAGTTAAGTTAGTGATTGCAGATAAAAATAGATCTAATAAAAATCAAGGTTACTATAACTTAAAAACTTTTAAAAAAGATAAATCTAATTTGTTTGAATGGGTTTATTGGTTCAATGTTTGGGCAAAAAAAAATCCATATTACGCCATTAACAGCAGAGTAAATAATGGAGATAAGATTTGGTGTATTACCATCGGATCACCTAATTTTACAGAAGGTTCATACTTTTTTTCATTAACAGAACAAGCAGAAGCAATTGATAAATATTTTGAAATTAAAGGTAATACAGATATAGAATTAAATAAGACTTCAACAACAACAGAACATTCTGTACAAAAAGACAATACATACAAAATTTTACAAACAGAAGAGCAAAAAATATATTGGGATGAAAAAAAATTAATTTTGGAAATACCAGTAGATTTACCAGAAGAAATGAAAATTACAATATTGAATGACGTTGAGTATGATTTTAAGATAACTGATTTTCAGCTGTATCTAGACTATCACAACCCCAATTATTTGGTAGAATCTACTCTACAAAATAAAATTTACCTAAATCACGCTAATTTTAAATGAACCATTAGTAATTAATTATCAAGTTATGCAACTTGACATAAAAATTAAAGAAGAGCTTTTTGGAGTACGTATCACAAAAAGCTCTTCTTAATTTATTCTTCAAATTTATATGGACGACTAAGTAGTTCCTTTAAAGCTTGGTAAGGGTTTTTACTGTTATATAAAACTTGATACATTTGCTCTATAATCGGCAATTCTAAATTGTGGGCCAGGCAAAGTCTGTGCGCAATTTTAGCACATGTGTAACCTTCAACAGTCATAGCAACTTTTTCAATCGCGTCTTTTACGTTCATTCCTTGCCCTATTAAAATGCCTGCTCGATGGTTTCGTGAATGTAAGCTAGTACAGGTTACTATTAAATCTCCAACGCCACTGAGCCCATAAAAAGTTTCTTTTTTGGCTCCTAAAGCTACACCAATTTTAGAAATTTCATTTAACCCTCTTGTCATCAAAGCAGATTTGGTGTTGTCTCCAAGATTCATTCCGTCACATATGCCAATGCCTAAAGCTATTATGTTTTTTAAAGCAGCACCAATCTGTACTCCAATAATATCTTCATTTATGTATATCCTAACATTTTGAGTAGAAAGCGTATTTTGAACATACTTAGCTACTTTTATGTCGTTAGATGAAGCAACCAATGCAGTAGTAATGTTATTTGCAATTTCTTCCGCATGAGATGGCCCAGACAAAATAGCTTGCTGATTATCTGGAAACATTTCATACATAATTTGAGAAAACGTTTTCATTGAAGTTTCATCTAAACCTTTTGAAAGGCATATTAAAATTGATGATTTTGAAATTTTATTTTGAATTAAATTCATGGTGGCTTTGACTGCAAAAGATGGCACAACAATGCAAATTATGTCAGAATCAAATATATCTTGAATATTTGATGTTATATGTATGGTTTCAGGAATAAAAACACCTGGAAGATAGTGAACGTTTTCATGACTATTTTTTATTTTTTGTGCTTCTTCAGCGCTGTATGACCATAATGTGATATCATAACCGACTTTTTCATAAATAGATGCAATAGCGCAACCGAATCCACCGGAACCTAAAACTGACATTTTTAACATAATTTTACTCCTTATGCATTATGAATTGAATTTTTATTTTGTGCCAAAAATTCTGTCTCCGGCATCGCCTAAACCTGGAACAATATAACCATGATCATTTAAGCCATCTTTATCTAAAGCGGCACAATATATTGTAACATCTGGGTGAGCATCTTGTAAAGCTTTTAACCCTTCAGGAGCTGCAACTATGCACAAAAATTTAATATTTGTAACACCACGTTTTTTTATCTGACTTATGGCATCAACAGCTGTTCCTCCAGTTGCAAGCATAGGGTCCATAACAAAAACTAGTCTTTTCTCTATGTCTGATGGGAGTTTGCAATAATATTCAATAGGTTTTAAAGTGTTAGGGTCTCGGTACAAACCAATGTGACCTACTTTGGCAGCAGGTATTAATTGAAGAGCTCCACTCACCATTCCTTCGCCTGCTCTTAATATTGAAATTATTGCAGCTTTTTTGCCATCTAAAGTTTTTCCGTGTGCTTCACCAATTGGTGTAATAACTTTTGTATCTTTTAATTTCATATCTCTTGTAGCTTCATAAAACATTAAGTTTGCCAACTCACTAATTAATTCTCTAAACATTTTAGAGCCTGTATCTTTATTTCTAAGTAATGATATTTTGTGCTGAATTAATGGATGCTCCATTATAAAAATTTTTTCTTTTTTCATGTTAACCTCCAATGAATTTTTATTTTCTTAAATTTCTAATTTTAAATATTTTTTGAACTTCTTCGATTTTAAATAAACTAAAATTATTTATTTTAAATTATCAATCATATCAATTCTTTTTTGATGTCGACCTCCTTCAAAATCTGTGTTTAAAAATATATTTATTAACTCCATAGCTAAACCAGGTCCAATTACTCTACCGCCCAAACAAAGAATATTGGCATTGTTATGTAATCTAGAGTGTTTAACACTAAAGCTATCTATAGAGCAAACAGCACGTACATTTTTAATTTTGTTAGCAACTATAGACATTCCAAGACCTGTACCACATAATAATAAACCTTTTTCACATTCTTGTGAAGCTACAGATTTGGCAACTTTTTCAGCTATAATAGGGTAATCACAAGTCTCATTAGAAAAAATACCAAAATCTTTAAATGATATGTCTTGCTCATTTAAAGATTCTATTACTTTTTGTTTTAACTCATATCCACCATGGTCTGAACCAATAGCAATCATATTAAACACATTCTTTCTATAAAAATATTTTAATTACTTTTTTTCTCTAAAAGTTGCCTTTGAGCTTGTGAAAGCCTCAAGTATGTGGGTGTAAAATCAACTGATTCGACAAAATTTTTAGATTTAGAAGCTAAAAATAAACTAGAAGCTTTTTGATATCTTAGATTTTCTGAAACTAAAACCAACTGCTCATTAAAGCTGCCTTTTAAATAATTATAGCACAAATTTGCTCCGTCGCCAAGTAGAAAAATAGATTTATTATTAAAAATTTTTAATTTTTCTTTTAAATCATCAATGGATATAGCAAAATCTGCTTCTAAACGTGTGATTGTATTATTTTTACATTCAAATAAACCACCGTAAATTTGACTACATCTTGCATCCATAGTAGGGCAGATTATTCCTTCAAAATCTATTAAATTGTAAGCCACAGTTTCAATGGTAGAAACAGCTTTGCATTTT
>CAYPLT010000084.1:0-4028 GCA_964411695.1 uncultured Candidatus Soleaferrea sp. | reverse complement strand
TTAAAAAGGTTGGAAGAGAAATGGTTTTTAGCAGTATTTTATTTTTGTTTATATTTATGCCTTTTTTATTGATATATTATGCGGTTCCTTTTAAGTTTAAAAATTTTGTAATTATGGTTCTTAGTTTTGTTTTTTATTCTTGGGGTGAACCAAAATATTTTTTTATTATGCTAATTACCATATTGGTTAATTACCTATTAGGTTTAATTTTAGAAAAATATAATTATAATCGTTTTTTTTCAAAAATTATTGTTACAATAGCAATTGTTTTTAACGTTGGAGAATTATTCTTTTTTAAGTATTATAATTTTTTTATTAATAATATTAATAGTATTTTTGGTAGTAATTTGCAAATTCTTAATCTAGCATTACCGCTGGGTATTAGTTTTTATATTTTTCAAATACTTTCATATATTTTAGATGTTTATAAAAAGCGAGTGGTAGCAGAGCGCAATATTATTGATTTTGCTGCATTTGTAGTTTTATTTCCTCAATTAATTGCTGGCCCTATTGTAAAATATATCGATATTAATAAAGAACTTAAAAATAGGAGGATTACTTTAGAAAATGCGCAAAATGGAACTCGGTTGTTTATTTATGGTCTGGGAAGTAAGGTTTTAATAGCTAATAATATTGGTTTATTGTGGAACGATGTACAGTCAATTGGTTTTGTTAATATATCTTCAGTTTTGGCTTGGCTTTCTATACTGGCATTTGGTTTGCAAATATATTTTGATTTTAGTGGATATTCATTGATGGCAATTGGTCTTGGGAAGATGCTTGGTTTTAACTTCCCTCAAAACTTTAATTACCCATATATCTCTAAAAGTGTAACAGAATTTTGGAGAAGATGGCATATGACTCTTAGTTTTTGGTTTAGAGACTATTTGTATATACCATTAGGTGGAAACCGAAAGGGTGTTTTTAGAACATATTTTAATTTATTGATTGTGTGGTTTGTTACTGGGTTTTGGCACGGTGCAAACTGGAATTTTATTTTTTGGGGGTTATTTTTTTATTTATTTATAGTCATAGAAAAACTTGGATTGTTAAGTTTTTTGAATAGACATAAAATAATATCTCATATTTATTTAGTATTTTTGATTTTACTCAGCTGGTCATTATTTGCAATTGAGAATTTTGAAGACTTAAAGATTTTTGTTATAAAATTATTCAGTTTTAATTTTAATGGTGATTGGATTTATTATTTAAGGAATTATTTTGTTATTATTGCTGTAGGCATTATTTTTTCTACACCATTTTTTAAAAATAGTTATAATAAATTTATTAAAAATTATTATCTGGATTTGTTAATGTTAATCTTAATATTAATTTTATCTGTTGCATATTTAGTTGATGCTACTTATAATCCATTTTTATATTTTAGATTTTAAAAATATTAAACTTATTTGTTTTTAAGAGGTAAGTTATTTTGAAAAAATATTTTGAATTTATAAAGAAATATTCTTTATTTACTGTATTTTGGTTTTTTATTCTAGGGTTGAGCTTGGTTAATTTGTTTTCTAAAAGTACTGATTTTTCTGAAATAGAAAATAGATATTTACAAAAGTGTCCACAATTTACATTAAATAGTTTCATAAAAGGAGATTTTTCTAAAAAATATGAAGAATTTATTAATGACCAGTTTGTATTTAGAAATTTTTGGATAAACACAAAAATGATTTTCGAACTTTTATTGACTAAAATAGAAAATAATGGTATAATAATAGGAAAAAATAATTATTTATTTGATAAGCTTATTAATATTGACGAAGGCGGAGCAAAAGATAATTTGGTTTCTGTTTTAAATTTCGTTAACAACAATAAATCTAAAAATATATATTTTTCAATCATACCGAATTCATATGAAGTTTTACAAGATAAATTACCTATAAATTTAAATAATATAGATCAAAAAAAATATATTGATGGGTTTTATAGAATGTTGTTAAGCAGTAATTTTCAAAACATAAATATTATAGATAGTTTTGAATTTTTGTTGAATAAAAAAGATAAAATTTATTATTGTTTAGACCATCATTGGACTACAAAAGGAGCTTATTATTTTTACAGAGGTTTGGCAAGTATATTAAATTATCGAGCTGTTAATTTTAATTTTTTAAAAGAACACGAAGTAAAAAACTTTTATGGAACTTATTATTCAAGGGCAAAAATATTTTGGAAAAAACCAGATACAATATTTTATTACAATAGTGATGAAAATTTTATTAAGATAGATGGTAAAATTTATAAGAGCATCTACGATAAAGAAAAATTTTCTAAAAGAGATAAATATGCTGGATTTTTATATGGAAATCATGGTTTATTAGAGATAGACAGCCATAATTCTAAAAATAAAAAAGAAAATATATGTATTATCAAAGATTCTTATGCAAATAGCTTGATTCCATTTTTAACTTATAATTATAATAGAATTTATGTGATAGATTTACGCTATATTAATTCTAATGATTTGCATAAATTTTTTAATGAGCATGATGTAAATGATGTACTAATATTATATAATTTTATTAATTTTGTTTCTGACAGTAATATTAATAAGCTAGATTGAAGATAGTTGATTTTTAATTCTAAGGATGTGATATTTTGTGTAAATTAATGAAATATTTGAAATCATATATTTGGCTAATAATTATTTTAATAGTGGTTTTAATTTTAGAAGCTACTTCAGAAGTAACTTTAGTGGAATGTGTAGGTGACATTTTTAACAAAGGGTTTGAACAATATGGCGTTGAAGATTATATACCGTTAGTTATTGATGATGAAACTAAAAATCATGTGTGCTACTTAATAGGAGAAAATAAAAATTTATTTTTACAATCTTACCAACCATTAAGTTCCGAAAAACAATTAAAAAAAAATAATAAATTACATAATGTTAGTTTTAATTTTAAAAATCAAAATTTTTATATTTTGGAAAATAAAAATAAAAAAGAATTGAAAGCATTAAATAATGATGTTTTTGATGCATTGTTAATTTTAAATTCTGATTCCAACATTGATATAAAAAAATTATTAATTCAAAATGTAGATTTTAAATTAAATGAACCTTTAATTTCTCAAATTATTAATTGTAGTAATGAAGAGAGAACTGTCAAATTAAATATATTAAAAAATAATATTTCAGAAGTTCATCAAGTACGTGCTAAAGTTATGGATGATATAGTTATAGATAGTATTAGAACAACTTATAAGAGCATGGGAATAAATGTAGCTAAATTACAGCAAAATTACATTAAACGCATAAGTTTAAAAATGATAATATGGATAGTTATAGGATTTTTAACATGGTCTGCTATTGAATTAATTGCTGCTTATTGTTCTGCAGGTGTCATAAAAAATATCAGAAGCGATTTGTTTAAAAAGGTCAATAGTTTTTCGAAGTTTGAAGTGGATAAGTTTTCAGTGTCTTCGCTTATTACAAGATTTACTAATGACATGATGCAGATTAATAATTTTTTATTTTATTTAATGGACAATGGTTTATTTTCTTTAATATTTGGTGGAATGACTATTTGGCGTGCTTACAAAAGAAGTGTAGAGATGTCATGGATTATGGTAGTTATTATAGCAGTGATGATAGTTATTTTATGGATAATAATTTATTTAGCAATGCCAAAGTTTAAAATTCAGCAAACATTACTTGATAAAATTAATCTAATAACTAGAGAAAATTTATCTGGAATACTCTCTATTAGGGCATTTAATACTCAAAAATTTGAAGAAGCCAGATTTGATAAAACCAATCAGGAATTAAGAGGATGTAATTTATTTATAGAGCGGATGATGGCTACTATAAACCCTTTAGTAGATTTAATTACAAATATTGGTATTGTTGCTGTTGTTTGGGTGGGCTGTAAATATATATTAAATTGTACATTACAAGTTGGAGATGTTGTAGTTTATATTAGTTATCTTAGTTTTGTAATAATAGCTTTTATATTGTTGTCTATGTTAATTATTGAGTTCCCGAGAAGTCAGGTTTCTGCAAAACGTGTTTTAGAAGT
>CAYPLT010000083.1:0-4186 GCA_964411695.1 uncultured Candidatus Soleaferrea sp. | reverse complement strand
TAAGGTGCAATAATTGCTTCTTCATTTTCCATTTTATTAAAAATTTCGTCCATAACATAGGCTTGAACCAGTTTTTTCTGCTCAGCAATCTGCAAACTTGCAGCTAAAATTTCTGATTTGTTTTTGCTATTAACAGAATAATTGAGCTTTTTAAGAGCCAACCCAAAAGAATCTCTAGAATTAGAAAACATTAGGATTTTTCCACTATAATCTTCGTCCCATAAACTCGCCCAACTGTTTATTTCTTTTTTTATATACTTTTTGTTATATATTATTCCTACCATTCCCCACATATAAGGAACTGAATATTTACCTTGCACATCATACTCTAAATTTTTAAATTTTTCATCTACGTTTTTAAAGTTAGCTATTTTAGCAAAATCTAACGGCATTAATAAATCTTCCTCAATCATTCTTGAAATCATATAATCTGATGGTATGATAACATCATATTTAACCGATTTATTACGCATTTTAGCATAAAGTTCTTCATTTGAAGCAAATGTAGAATAATTGACTTTTATTCCTGTTAATTTTTCAAATTCTTTATTAACAGCTAAAGTTTTACCATAACCATCACTTAAATATTCGCCCCAATTGTAAACATTAATACTCTGTTTTTTGCCATAATATTTTTTGTAATTAACTTCCTTAGTGTTAACACTGCTTAAATTCAATGTGCCAGCATAACAGAAAGAAGATGTTATGTAAAAGAGAAATACACTATTCATTAAAACAGCTACAAACTTAAAAATAAAATTTTTCAAATTTCAAATCCCTTCAATATCAATAAATATGAGTATATTAATTTATTTTTTTGCCATTTGCGGAATCTGCCTTAATAATTTATTGTCTATAACAGCTTTGTTTATTATTAAGGTATGTTTATTTTTAAAGAATAAAACTAGTAGTTGTTGATTTTCCAAGACATTTTCTATGTCTTCAAAAAGCAACTTAACTCTTCCCTCGCTTGATAATTCAACCAAATAACCATCACAAACCTCTAAAGTTATTTCATTATTGTAAAATCTTGTACTTCGGTAGATTTTTTTAGAATTTTTAATTATACTGTTGGGAATAATTTTTTTATTAAGAAAAATATTATAAATTCCCATACAAAAAGTAAAAATTATTAAAGCATCAAGCAAATATTCTTTATATCTACCACTTATAACCACTTGCACACCTAAAACAATTGAGATTAAAATTATTATGCTACTCATAATGTAAGCCTTATTTGTGCGTTTTTTAACATCTTTTTCAAAAAACAATTGATTAAAACTAACGTAATCTTTTTCTGATATATGGTATGTCAATTTTAGTGTTGAAGGTACTTTCTGTTCCCCATCCATGCTAAATCCTCCTAAAAATATTATAAATTTTTTTATTTTTATATTTTAATTATATCATAAATTCAAAAATAATCAAGCAATTTCTAAAGTTTAACATTTTAATGAAATTTATTAATTATCTTATTTTTCATAAAAAAACACCGACTCTTACAGAATCTAAAAGAGCCGGTCTAAAATTGTAAATACATAAAAATCCAACTTTTATCAATCTCTAATCAAGTTTAGCGATTAACAATTGGCTATTTTATCAATTAATAACTGTTTGAAAATATAATTTAAAGTTTTCTACTAAACTTTGTGCTTCTTTTTGCGACTTCCCTTGTGCAGAATAATATATCTTCAATTTTGGCTCTGTACCAGAAGGTCTTACAACAACGCTGTTATTACCCTCTAAAACAAATTTAATTACATTAGACTTTGGTAGATTTATTTTTTGTATATTTCCATCCGCATCTATTTTTAAAGATTCCTCATAATCATAAACTGCTTCTACCTTTTTATTTGCTACTTCTTTAATGTTGCTATTTTTCAGATTTTTCATTATGCTGTTCATTTTGTCAATACCAACACTACCGGTAAATTCAAAACTTTCTAATGCTGTCTCAAAATAACCATATTTTTCAAATAAGTTATTCAAAACCTCTATAAGAGTTTGGTTTTGACTTTTATAATATGCTACCATTTCACAAATTAAAAGAGAAGCATTCACTCCATCTTTATCTCTTACATAAGACCCAGAAAGGTATCCACAACTTTCTTCAAACCCAAATATATATCTATCTTCTTGAGATTTTTGTTCTAAGTAACCTATTTGTTCACCAATAAATTTAAAACCGGTTAAAACGTCTATAATCGAAACACCATATTTCTCTGCAATCGGTTTTAACATTTCTGTAGTAACTATGGTTTTAATAACAATAGGGTCTTTCGGCATAGAATTATTTTGAGTTCTATTTTTACAAACATAGTCAAATAACAATATGCCAACCTGGTTACCTGTAAGCAAAGCATAATCATTGTTATGTTTTACTGCTATACCCACTCTGTCACAATCTGGGTCTGTAGCTAACAATAAATCTGCATCTAATTTTTTGCAAAGCACTAACCCCTCATTCAAAGCTTCCTTAACTTCCGGATTAGGATATGGACAAGTTGGAAAATTACCATCTGGATTTTTTTGTGATTCTACTACCGTTACATTAGTAAAACCATTTTGTTTTAAAACTTCGGTGACACAAAAATACCCTGCTCCATTTAATGGAGTGTAAACTAATTTCAGCTCATCTTTACCTGACATATTTTTATTTAAAGCTTGCGAAGAAACTGTTTTAATATATTTTTTTATTAAATCATCAGAAACATATTCGATTTTTCCTAACTTAATGCTGTCTTCAAAATTTTCATACTTAACATCTTTAAAAATATCTACTTTTTGAATTTCTGAAAAAACACTATTAGCCATATCTAGAGTAATTTGGCAACCATCATCACCATAAACTTTGTAACCATTGTATTTAGATGGATTATGGCTTGCAGTTATTACTACCCCTGCACTGCATTTTAGCTCTCTTACTGCAAAAGAGAGCGTTGGAGTAGGCATGAGTGTTTTAAAAATGTAAACCTTAATGTTATTTGCAGCAAAGACGCTTGCTGCGTTTTTAGCAAATAAATCTGACTTTATGCGACTGTCATAAGCTATAACTATAGATGGTTCTTTATATTCGCCAAGCAGATAATTTGACAACCCTTGAGAAACTTTTCTAACGGTATAAATATTAATTCTATTTGTACCAGCACCAATAACACCTCTTAGACCACCGGTGCCGAACTCAATGTCTTTGTAAAATCTGTCTTCTATTTCAGATTTATTGTTATTAATTTTATTTAGTTCTTTTACAATATCTTGGTCTTCTGTAGCATTTTGAAGCCATAAATCATATAAACAATTTGTTTTCAAAAATAGCCCTCCTAAAAAATTTATTAGACATAAATATTATAGACTATTTTTTTTAATAAATCAATTTAAAAAACAAAATAATATACAAAAAACAAAAAAGAATAGATAAAATCACCATAATTTTTACCTATTCTTTATTTATTAAAGAGCTAATTAATTTTAAGATTCTAACTTTGGTGCGGATGAAGGGACTTGAACCCCCACGTCGAAGACACTAGAGCCTAAATCTAGCGCGTCTGCCAATTTCGCCACATCCGCATCTATATTTTTATTTTAACACACCAAAAATAAAATGTCAACCGTTCCAGCAAAATTTTTTTCTTTTTATTTTTTTTACATTATCGCCGCTTCTGTCATGCGTAGAAGTCTATGATTTTAGTTGCAATTTTTTCCGAAAATACTTTATCATGTTCAACAAAAAGCATAGTCGGTTTATATTTTAAAATTAAATCTTCTATCTGAATTCTAGATAAAACATCAATAAAATTTAACGGTTCATCCCAAATATAAATATGCGCCTCTTCACATAAACTTTTTGCAATCAAAACCTTTTTCTTTTGTCCACCACTAAAATTTTCTATGTTTTTTTCAAATTGTGTTCTTGAAAAATCAAATTTTCTTAGAATTGCTTTAAATAAACTTTCATCAAGATTATATTTTTTTGAGAAATCAGTAAGAGTACCACTTAAATAAGACGCATCTTGTGAGACATAAGAAATTTTTAAATTTGGAGCAATATTCAAATTGCCTGCGAACTTAATATTATTACCTAATATTAATTTTATTAAACTACTTTTACCACAACCATTTTTTCCACGAAGCCATACTCTTTCTCCTGACTTTAATAAAAAATTAATTGGGACAAAAATATTTTTTT
>CAYPLT010000082.1:0-4205 GCA_964411695.1 uncultured Candidatus Soleaferrea sp. | reverse complement strand
AATTTTTTTATGTTAAGGAGTATATTATAATGTCTAAAAATTTATTTCAAAATGTAATTGATCAAATGAAAGAAACAATAAATAAAACCATAGGAGTTATTGACAACGAACTTACAATAATTGCTTGCAGTAATAATTCTAAAGAAGGCGAAGTATGTGATTATTTAAATATAGACCCAACTGAAGGTCCAATGACTATTGTTAAAGATGGTTATACATACAGAACAATAATTTCTGAAGACACAAGGCTTCTATATGTTGTTTTTGTTGAAGGCACCGACCATATGTCTGAAAAATTTGCCGAATTACTAGCTATAACAGTAAACAACTTAAAACAATATTATGATGAAAAATTTGATAAAACTAATTTTATAAAAAATGTAATTTTAGATAACATCTTACCAGGAGATATATACGTTAAAGCACGAGAGCTTCATTTTAATTCAGAAGTTCCAAGAGTAGTTTTAGTTATACGTTCTGAAAATACGAACGACTCATCTGCATTTGATGTCGTCCAAAGTTTATTTCCTAATAAAAAACATGATTTTATATTCAATTTAAATGAAAATGACATAATTTTAGTTAAAGAGGTTAAAAATTCTACAACCTCATCTGATTTAGAGCAATTAGCTAGATCTATAGCAGACACAATAAGTAATGAATTTTACACCAAAGTTACAGTTGGTATAGGTACAACTGTAACACACGTTAGAAACCTTTCACAATCGTTCAAAGAAGCTACAGCTGCACTAGATATTGGTAAGGTTTTAGACGTTGAAAAATTAATTAATCTTTATGACCATTTAGGAATAGCAAGATTAATATACCAACTACCAATCAGCCTTTGCGAAATGTTTATGAAAGAAGTGTTCAAAAAAGGTTCAATTGATTCTTTAGACCACGAAACCGTTTACACCGTTCAAAAATTCTTTGAAAATAACCTTAACGTTTCAGAAACCTCAAGAAAATTATTTATTCACAGAAACACTTTAGTTTACCGTTTAGACAAAATTTATAAATTAACAGGTTTAGACTTAAGAGTGTTTGATGATGCAATAACATTTAAAATTGCTATGATGGTAAAAAAATATATTGCAATTAATCCTAATAAATATTAATTTATATAATTTTAATATTATCTATATTAAATAATTCTATAAAACTGTATTTAGATAGGAGTAGGTAATATTGATAAAATTTTCGCACGTTACAAAAATTTACAAAAATAATACAAAAGCATTAGATGATATTTCTTTTGAGGTTGAACACGGTGAATTTATTTTTATAGTTGGTTCTTCTGGTGCAGGTAAAAGTACAATTATAAAACATATATTAAGAGAAGAAACCGCAACAACAGGTAGCGTCATTGTAAATGATTACAATCTTAATAAACTTAGTCGTCGTCAGGTTGCTAAATACAGACGCTCGCTTGGTGTTGTTTTTCAAGATTTTAGGTTAATTCCTGATATGAATATTTATGACAATGTTGCATTTGCTTTAAGAGTTACTAACATAAAAAATAATGATATTAGGCGCAGAGTTCCTTACATTCTTAATTTAGTTGGGTTAAATTCAAAGGCTAAATGCTTTCCTCCTCAACTTTCAGGTGGCGAGCAACAAAGAGTAGCTTTAGCACGTGCATTAGTTAATAACCCATCTATCATAATAGCAGATGAACCTACAGGTAACATAGACCCTGAGCTTTCTTTTGAAATTATGGACTTATTAAAAGAAATTAATAAATGTGGTACAACTGTTTTGGTAGTTACTCACGAGCATGACTTAGTGCAAAAAATTAAAGGTCGCGTAATCAATATAGAAAATGGTCATATCTTCTCTGATACTAAAAATCAAGATTGGAGTAAATATGAATATGAATAGTATTGGTTACCTTATTAAACAAGGTGTTAAAAATGTTTTTAAAAATAGCATAATGTCTTTAGCTTCTATTGGCGTATTATTTTCTTGTTTGTTATTAATTGGTGTAGCATCTTTACTTTCACTAAATTTAAATCAAGTTATATCAAGTATAGAGCATCAAAATGAATTAGTGGTGTTTTTAAACGAGGATGTTAGTGAATACCAGATTGATGATATTTCACGGTTTTTAAATAACCTTAATGCAATAGACACTGTAGAGTTTATTGACAAAGATGAGGCTTTAAAAAATTACATAGAAACAACAGGAAACGATTCTACGCTATATGACAGTTTAAAAAATGATAATCCACTTCCTAATACATATAATGTTGTTTTATCTGATTTATCGGTACTAGACAAATATGTTTCTCAAATAGAATCTTTAGACGGTGTTGAAAAAGTTAATGCTCCAATTGAGATTGCAAAAATGATAGTAAGTATTAAACATACCATTAATATTGCTGGTGTAGTAATTGTAGGGATTTTATTTTCCGTAGCTTTGGTTATTATTTCTAACACCATAAAACTTACTATTTATAGTCGTCGAAAAGAAATTAATATAATGAAATTTGTAGGAGCATCTGATTTTTTTATTAAACTTCCATTTATTGTAGAAGGAATATTGATAGGTGTAATATCTGCTTTTTTATCTCATATAGTTTTATGGTTTAGCTATAATTACTTAGTTTCAAAAATGGCTGAGATAAACATGCAATGGATTATTAATTTACATAATAATATGATTTCTTTTTCTAGTTACAATTTGATTATTTTAGGTTGTTTTGTAAGTATTGGGGCTTTTATAGGAATTTTAGGCAGTTCATTTTTCGTTAGAAAATATTTAAGAGTTTAGTTCGCATATGTCTGCAGATATTTTTATTTATCTGCAGACAATTTAAATTTTTCAGAATACAAAAAGGAGGACAATTAGAATGAAAAAAATAAATTTATCTACAATGTTATTAATCAGTTTTTTAACCTTATGTTTATCAAACCCTATATTTGCCATTAAAAATGAGGACTACTATGAATTATTAAATTTTGAACAAAAATTAGAAATTTCTCGTCCATCATATGCAATTTCTGTCGAGTCAGATACATATTACATAACTGGCACATGTAACCCTGATGAACCTTTATTAATAAATAACAAAACCATAGAAAATACTCAGTCAGGTATTTGGGGAATTAATGTAAATTTATCATCTGGAGAAAATAAATTCACTTTTAAACAAGATGATATTGAAAAAATTGTAACAATATTTAAAGATGTACCTGTTTCAACTACCAAAAAAATTAATAAACCCACTGAAAAATCGCTTTGTACCCCACCATTTCCAACTAAAAATATTGTAACAGCAGAACAAACATTAAAGCTTTCTTGCTATGCACCAAAAGATTCATCAGTTACAGCATCTTTAGACGAAAACGAATTTGAATTAGAACCTGAAAATTCATCATCTTCTGAAAATGAAGAATATATAAAATTTACTTGCGAAGCTAACTTTGAAGATGAAAAATACCAAACCGATTATTATAATGCAGGAACAGTAAAGTACATAATTTCAAAAAATGATGAACAAACAGAAATTTACTCTGATGGTTGCATAATATTTTCAGAAAATGAAGAATTATCAACACAATATATAGAAGTATCAAAAGCACGCGCTTCAATTTTTTTAAAGCCTGATATCAATTCTCCATCTTTCACATCAATAAAACAAGGGTGCGTACTTGAAACAGACCAAAATTACGTAAGTGATGATTGGTTTAAATTAAAAGATAATCTTGGCTATATTTTAAAATCATCGGTCTGCCCTGCATCTCCAGAATCAGATACCAACAACACTATATCTGACATTCAATTTATTACTGAAAATAGGAGAGAAAAATTAATTTTATCTGGCACATGTAAGCCAATGTTTGCACCCATTTACTCACCTAAAAAGTTAACGGTAAGATTATATTACACCACTGGTATACAAGCTAATGATGTAGATGTAAGCAATAGTAAATTAATTGAATCTATTAACATTAATCAACAGAAAGCCCAGGCTGATATAGAATTTAATTTAAATAGTGAAAATTCATTACTTTGATACAATATTGAATATGAAGAAAATCATACAGTTATAACATTAAAAAGTTTACCTAAGACTTCTAAAAATCTAAAAGGTATAAATGTTATGTTAAATGCAGGTCACGGAGGTTTTGACAGTGGAGCACCTGGTTTATTAGGTAAAGTGTCTGGTCCTTCAGAAAAAGATTTTAATTTAGCTTATACT
>CAYPLT010000081.1:0-4322 GCA_964411695.1 uncultured Candidatus Soleaferrea sp. | reverse complement strand
CAAAAATTATTGATCTATCTTTAAGAGAATGCGAAGAAATTGGAGTAACAATCATGCCCTTAATTGTAGCATCAACTATTGGTCCACCAGCTGCTAAAGAATATGCTGTAGAACCAGTTGGAGTAGCAATAATCATCCCATCAGCTCTATATTTGCAAACTTTTTGATTATTACAATACAAATTTAAATTAATTAACTTTACAAATTTCCCTCTAGCTACAACTAAATCATTAACCGCATAATAAGTGTTATTATTAATATTCACCTCTAAAACTACTCGTTCATCTATTTTATATTTTTTCGAGAAAAAATTTTTCAAAATATAGATGTCGTTTATGTCTATTTGCGTTAAAAAACCTAATTTACCAATATTAATTCCTACTATAGGTGCACTATATTTAAGTGCATATTTGCACCCATGCATTACCGTTCCGTCTCCGCCTAAAGAAATTATCAAATCATAACTTGCTGAATCTTTGCAGTACAAATTTATTTGCTCATCCATATTTTCATAATTTGAATTAATAACATAATTTATTTTCTCTTGCTTCAGCAAATCAATTAATATTTTTAATTTTTCTCTGTTCACATCTTTAGTTTGATTATAAATAATTAAAATATTCATACCTTATTACTCTCGCAAATCTTTACAAATTTTCATGAGATTCCCTCACAACATTCTGAATTTCATCGATGTTAAATTTATTATTAATAACATTTACATTTCTTATATACATCAAATACTCAATATTCCCTTGTGGACCTTTTATAGGAGAATAATTCAAACCACATACTTCAAAATTCATTTCATGTTCCGTAAAATTTACTATATCTTCAATAACTTTTTTATGTACAGTTTCATCTCTCACCACTCCATTTTTCCCTACCTGTTCTTTTCCTGCTTCAAATTGTGGTTTTATAAGGCATACAGCATATGACCCTTTTTTTAAAATATTTTTAATTTTAGGTAAAACTAATCTAAGAGATATAAATGACACATCAACAGAAATAAATTCTATATCTTCTTTTAGTATACTTTCATCTAAATATCTTATATTTGTACGCTCTAAGTTTACAACTCTATCATCTGTTCTTAACTTCCAAGCGAGTTGACCATATCCAACATCAATTGAATAAACTTTTTTAGCACCATTTTTCAACATACAATCAGTAAATCCTCCAGTCGAAGCACCTATATCAACGCAAACTTTATCTTTTACATCAATATTAAAAACATCAATAGCTTTTTCTAATTTTAGTCCACCTCTACTAACAAATCTAGGTTGCTTACCTCTAAACTCTACTTCATCACCAGGTTTCACAATATAACCAGCTTTGTCTACTCTTTGATTATTTACAAATATTTCTCCAGCCATAATCATCGTTCTAGCTTTTTCTCTAGACTCAAAAAAATTTTTTTCATTTAAATAAACATCTAATCTCTGTTTCATAATATTTAATTCATCTCATCCAATTCAGTTAATATTATTTTTTTATATTAATGTAAGTTGTTTAAAATCATCTTGTTTTTTAATTCCTGCAACTGGTAAATTTTTTGCAAGCATTTTTTTAATTGTCTTATCATCGGTGTTAATTTTACTAATGTCATATTCTACAACACTTTCTAATAAATCTCCTTTTTTCAATGTAATCACAGATACTCCAGCAGTATCTTTAGAAACTTTAGTGGACAATAAAGATGTATCTAAAATCACATATCTTGACTTTAAAGTTTTAATTAAAAAATAACTATCTTTTTTAATATATGATATTGCTAAAAGATTAGATTTATCTGAATAAGCCGTTAATAATTTTTTTCTGTTTGTTTTTGTTGCGTAAGACTTCATACTTACTTTGGCTACTTTTCCGTTTTCAAAGAAAAATAGCATATATCCATCATAATTATCAGTAGCAGCTAAATAAATAGCATTTTCATCTTCCTCCATGTTAAGTTTAACAGGTATGAAATCACCTATTGCACTTGCTTTGCTGTCATTAAAATCACTCGCCCTGGTTTTATAAACTTGACATTTATTACTAAAAAATAATAATTCATCTGTGTTATTACACAATATTGTTTGTTTTATTTCATCACCTTGTTTTAATTTGTGTTCTTTGCCCATACGTAAAGAAAGAGGTGTAATTTTTTTAAAGTAGCCTTCTTGAGTAAAAAATAAATTTACAGGGTAATCATCAATCTCATCTTCATCGTCATCATCAATAACAATATTTTCAATAATTAAAGTTTTTCTAGGCTGACCATATTTTTTAGAAATACTCTGTAATTCACTTATAATTATGTCTCTAATTTTACTTATATCTGAAAGTACATTTTCCATTTCTTTTATGTCATCTTCTAATGATGTAATTTCTGAAATTTTATTTAATATATATTCTTTATTAAGATTTCTAAGTTTAATTTCTGCAACATATTCTGCTTGTTTTTTATCTATATTAAAACCATCAATAAGGTTAGGAATAACTTCTTGTTCTAATTTTGTACTTCTTATAATTTTTATTGCTTTGTCTATATCTATCAATATTTTTTTTAACCCATAAAGCAAATGTAACCGTTCTTTTTTTCTTTTAACATCAAATACTATACGTCTTTTTACGCATATTTCTCTATAATTTATCCATTCGTTTAAAATTCCTTTAACACCTAAAACCTTTGGCTCACCATTAATTAAAATATTAAAATTACAAGCAAAACTGTCTTCTAATGGCGTATATTTAAATAATTTATTCATTAATTTTTCTACATCTATCGATTTTCTTAAATCAATAGCTATTTTTAAACCATCTAAATCCGTTTCATCTCGAATATCTAGAATTTCTTTAATCTTACCAATTTTAACTAGTTCTATTACTTTATCTATAATCGATTCTATTGTAGTTGAAGGAGGAATTTCCGTAATTTCTAAGCAATTATTTCCTTTATCATAAATATATTTTGATCTTACTTTAAATGTTCCCTTACCTGTTTCATATATTTTTTCAATTTCATTTTTATTATATAATAAATAACCTCCCGTAGAGAAATCAGGTGCTTTTAATGTATCAATAATATCATGAGCATTATTTTTTATAAGCGCTATGGTAGTTTCACAAACTTCTTCTAAATTAAACGAGCATATACAACTTGCCATACCAACAGCTATACCCACATTTGAATTTATTAATATGCTTGGGAATGTAACAGGTAAGAGTGCCGGTTCTTTCATTGTATTATCATAATTATCAAAAAATTCTACTGTACCTTTATCAATTTCAGAGAACAATTCTTGACAAATGTTTGCTAATTTAACTTCTGTATACCTAGAAGCAGCATAAGCCATATCCCTTGAATAAGACTTACCAAAATTACCTTTAGAATCTACATAAGGGTGTAATAACACATTATAACCCTTTGAAAGTCTAACCAATGTTTCATATATAGAGGCATCTCCATGTGGGTTCAATCGCATAGTTTGTCCAACAACATTAGCAGATTTTGTTCTGTTGCCAGTTAACAGCCCCATTTTATACATAGTGTACAATAATTTTCTATGAGCAGGTTTAAACCCATCAATTTCAGGTATTGCTCTTGAAATTATTACACTCATAGCATAAGGCATATAATTTTTTTCCAAAGTCTCTACTATTGGTTGATCTATAACTACACCTGCATTTTTTATGACAGCATTAATTTTAGATTGTTTTCTATTATTATTTTTGCTATTACTATTTTTTTTACTTTTATTCACTAGTTAAACTCCAATCAACAAGATTTTAAACTTATAATCCGTTTTCCATATTCTCCTTCTACAAATATGTAAGAACCTGCAACAATTACATTAGCTCCAAAATTTATAGCTTCTAAATTATTGGTATTATTTATTCCTCCATCAACTTCTAAATCAATAGTTCTTCCTGAAAAATTTATATATTGCCTTACTGATTTTATTTTAGGAAGCATATCAAACATAAATTTCTGACCTCCAAATCCAGGTTCAACAGTCATAACTAAAATCAAATCAACAACATCTAAAAACTTTAAAACAACTTCAGCAGGTGTTAATGGTTTTAATGCTAATCCAGCTTTTCTACCACTTTTTTTAATTTTTATCAATGTGTTCATCGCATCACATTCACTTTCATAGTGTATGGTTATAATATCTGAGCCAGCTTCTATAAATTGCTCTAAATATTCATCTGGTCGAGAAATCATTAAGTGTACATCAAACGGTAAATTTGTTTTTGATTTAATAGATTTTATAACTGGCGGACCAATAGTTATGTTTTTAACAAAATGTCCATCCATAACATCTATATGCAACATA
>CAYPLT010000080.1:0-4333 GCA_964411695.1 uncultured Candidatus Soleaferrea sp. | reverse complement strand
ATGTTACCATGGCTAACAGGCTGCTTTGTTTTTGTATTAATGCAGGTCCAGCTTTTGTTATTACAGCAATAGGCTATATAGGTTATGGAAGTAAAAAAATTGGAGTTTATTTATTAATTTCTCATTTACTGGGGTCTATAACTATTGGTATTATTTTAGGCATTATTGGTAAGTTTAGTAATTCTAAAATAGTTAATGTAACAGAATATAAGTATTTAAAATATTCCGAGGCTTTTGTACGTTCTGTCTCAGATGGTGGAAATGCAATTTTAAATATTTCTTGTTTTGTAATAATATTTTCTGTAATAACTGAAATTATAAAGTCAAAAATTAGAAATAATATTTTTAATAACATATTGTTGTCTTTTTTAGAGTTGACTGTTAGCATGAATGATGTTGTTTCTTTAAATGGTATGACATCTTTTTTGATGTGCTCTTTTTTAATTTCGTTTTCTGGAATAAGTGTTATTTTCCAAATTTTTTATTTTATTAAAGATTATAATGTAAATAAAAAAAATTTGTTTATTTTTAGAATTATACATGGTTTTATTTCAGCTTTTTTTATGTATTTAATTTTAATATTGTTTGGCAATGTAATTGACACATCAGGTGTTGTGTTTAAAAATAACCTGCAACTATTTCAATTATCGCCGTTTATTTCAACTACTGTATTTGTATTATCTTTGTGCTTTATTGTTTGTAGTTATAATGAATTTTTTGAGCAAGATCAATATTATTAAGTGAATGCACGCATTCACGTTGTGCATCATTTTCTGTTAATTTCAAAAAAATCGTATGAATTTTAAGATTATTCAACAATTAATTTATTGTAATATTTAAAAAATATATAAATTATATAGATAATAATAAATTTTTAAAAATATTTAAAATAGAAATTTATTTTTTAATTTTATAAAATGTAAAAAAATACAAAAATTTTCCAAAAATTACTTGACAAAAAATGGAAAATAATGTAAGATATAATTGTTAAAACATGTTTTAATATAAAATTTTAGATTATATATTGGGTTTATATGTAAGGAGAAAGTAATTTTATGGAAAACAAAAATTTTTTGAAGCGTTTTATTTCAATAGGCTTGACTTCAGCAATGGTGTTTAGTGTATGTACGCCCAACTGTTTTGCTATGAAGAGAGTTGGAGCTTCTTATGGAGGAGGGAATGTGTCCGGATGTAATAGACAGGTCTATGGTCCACCTAAGCCACAGCCCAAACTACATACCAAATGGATAATGAGCGATGTATATACTTGGGAACATACATATTCTTGGGTTGATATAGGGATAGATGTCGCTAGTATAGTGGCTTCAGTTGCTGGCGCTGGAATGGCGGTGACAGCAGCGAGAGCGGCAGGATGGCAAAAGCTTACTAAGGCATCAATGCCTATAATTTCTTCATTGGCAGAGAAAGAATTTGCTAGAGAAACAGCTCGACGAGCTACTTTATCAAGTGTAGGCAAGAGCGCCGTAAAAATAGGATCTTTATTAGGTATAGGTTCAAATTTTTCTAATGATGTTAGAGCAACACGTGGGGTTAAAGTTGTAGTTCAGTATAGAATAAGACGTGGTGTTGATTGTAAATGTGCGATTGGTGCGAATCATGGGGAGTCAAGTTTAATAGAAATTGTATCTACAAGTTGTAATGTATTTTAGAAAGTGAAATAAAATGAAAAATTTTAAAATAAAATTTTGGAAAACATTTAAGATTATATTAAATGTTGTAATTGATATTATATTTATTGTTACCTTAATATGGTGTTTCATATATGGTTATTACATGAGCGCTATTTTAGGAATATTATATATTTTGATGGATATTGCTATGTATTATTGTGAAAAAAACAATATTTATGACACTATATACATTTTATTAGCAAGATTGCGAGCATTAATAATATTTGTGATCTTTGTTGTGTGCAGACGACTTAATATATAAATAATAGCATAGTACATATAACAACAATAAGGTGTCCATCACTAACCAAGTGTAGTGAGGACATCTTTTGTTTTTTAGAAGGCAATGAAAATTATTAACAAAAATTCTAAGGTGCTACCGCTCCTGTAGCCAGCATCAAATTACGTAGCAATGGTTTTTATTTAAAAACTATAGACAAAAAAGGTGAAAAATGATAAAATAGTTATATATTAAATTATTGTTCTGGTGATAATAAAATTTTATAAAGAAAAATTAATACAAGCCAATGATAGTTTAAATAAACATGGTGTGAAATTTAAAGTTTATATTACATATGAAATATTTGGTAATTGTACATGTTAAATATCAAAAGACCATGGTGAAAGGCAGTTAGTTCCTCAAGTGAGAATTGAAGCTTCAGCATATTAAATAACAAAGGTGAAAAAATGAAAACGTGTACATGGTTATTTATAATTATAAGTTATCTTTTAGCAGAAATAATTATTTATCATAAACTTAAATCTAAAATAAAAAATAAATATAAATATATATTAGAGTATTAATTGTATGCTATAGTAATTTCAATATTAACATATGTAATAAATTTTTATGAGCATAGCTGTAACTTAACATATGTTGATCGAAAAAAGATTATATGGTGCATAATAAGTGAGCCTATATGTTTATCTATAACATTTTCAGTTTTTAGGGCGTAAAAAAATGGAGGTAAGAGAATAAGTTTTAGCACTTTATGGCTAATTTTTGAAAGTTTTAATGCTATATATTTTTATATATCGAAAGAGCAAGATTATTTGGCTGGAGAGTATTTTAATACCTGCGTATTAAAAATATCTGTTATTATAATATACAAAATAATAAAGTTTTTTATTTTAAGAAGAAATCAAAAATATATAGACTGTGTAGATTAAAATGTTAAAATAAAAAGGAGGAAGCTATCTTCTTTAAGAAAATCATGGGGAATCAAGTTTAATAGAAATTGTATCTACAAGTTGTAATGTAGTTTAGAAAGAGAGAAGAAATGAAAAATCGCAAAGTAAAATTCTGGATTAAATTTAATATTATTTTAAATGTTGTAATTGATATTATATTGATTGTTGCCATAATATGGTGTTTCATATATGGTTATTACGTAACAGCTATTTTAGGGATACTATCTATTTTAGTTAATATTTCTATGTATTATTATGAAAAAAACAATATTTGCAACAATATATATATTTTGTTGGTAATATTACAGGTATTAATAATGTTATTATTATTTTTTGTTTGCAAACTACTTAATATATAAATAATAGAATAGTACATATAACTACAACAAGATGTCTCTCACCACTCATTCTAGTGATTTAAATAAACACGGTGTAAGATTTACAGTTTATGTTACATATGAAATATGTGGTAATTGTACATGTTAAATATCAAAAGACCATGGTGATAGGCAGCTATTTCCGCAAGTAAGAATTGAAGTTTCAGCATATTAGATAAAAAGGTGAGAAGATGGGAATTTATTAAGGTTTATTTTTGGTCTTTTCTTACTTTTTAGGTGTAATATTTGTTTCTACTAAAAATATAAGTACAATATTGTTAATTATGTATTTAATGGATGCATGTTATGATTATGTATTACAAAGGCAAGAACATTTAAATACTGATATACTAGTGTTAACTGTTATTATAATATATAAAATAATAAAGTTTTTTATTTTAAAAAGAAATCAAAAATTTATAGAATGTAATAGATAAAAATGAAACTTTTAAATTATCTATAAAAAGGGGCTGTAAAAACGGCTCTTTTTTTATGTGCATAAATAAAAAATAAAAAATAAAATAATTATGATATTTTTTATTTTTTAATGGCTTTGGTATTGCAGATTACCGTTTTATGTGTTATAATATTAACAGTGAGTAAGTAAAACAACAGCGTATTAATAATTGTTTTAATATGAGGAAAGTCCGAGCTCCACAGGACAGAATAGCTGCTAACGGCAGCCGGAGGCGACTCTAGGGAAAGTGCAACAGAAATATACCGCCAGTTTTTTAAAAAAATTGGTAAGGGTGGAAAGGCGAGGTAAGAGCTCACCAAAGAGCAGGTGACTGTCTCTTTCTGTAAACCCTATTCGGAGCAACACCGACATAAGCAATAGTTTGTCCGACTGGCTTAAAAGGGTGGCTTGAGTTTATTGGCGACAATAAACCTAGATAGATTGTTGTTTAATACAGAACTCGGCTTATATACTTAGTCACATTTAATTACTATTAAAGAGAACTGGTTTGGTTCACATTTAGTGTAAAACTAGTTTTTTTTTAATAGACTTTTTTATTACCAAACTTAAAAAGGTTGGAAGAGAAATGGTTTTTAGCAGTATTTTATTTTTGTTTA
>CAYPLT010000079.1:0-4436 GCA_964411695.1 uncultured Candidatus Soleaferrea sp. | reverse complement strand
GAAATAAATAATAAATTTGAATCTTTTGATATTCAAAATTTAAAAATTTATAAGACCAAAAATATCATAGAGATAAACTTATTCTCTAATCTCTCCGTTTTACCTAAAAATATCATAAACAAAACCGAAGAAACTTTAAAATCAAAACTCAAATTAAATAAAGTTAAAATTTTTACCAAATATAATAGCAAATTATTTAACGAAAATTATTTTCCAGAAATTATATCTATTTTATCTCTTCAAGGTGTGCCAGTGAAAGGTTTTTTAGATAATGCAACTGTTAATTACCATGATAATAAACTAGATATCAATTTAAAATATGGTGGTATTGATATATTAAACCAGTCTGGATGTGTCCAAAAAATAAAAAAAATAATATCAGAAGAGTTTAATTTAAATGCAGATGTTAACTTTTCAGGTGTAACAAGTCTTAATAATAGTGAAAAACAAAAATTGCTAAAAACACTAAATGTTCAAAAATCTCAATCAGAAGAGATTAAAACTACTAAAAATAATGATAATAATTACATTCAGTTAGAACCACCTTCTAAAAAATTAAAAAGCCAACTAAATAAAAAAATTATTGACTGCAAATTTAAATTTAACAAAAATAGTTTACCTATAGAAATATCTGCATGTAAACCCTTATTAGGTAAAGCGATTTCTCAAGACCCTATTCCAATTAATTCGTTCCCTGAAGAAGGTTCTAAAGTAACATTTTGGGGAGATATTTTTAATACTCAGACTTTTTATACTAAAGATGGTAAAAAAGTTATAATTATATTTTATTTTACAGACTACACAGGTTCAATGACTGTAAAAATGATACTAGATAAAGAAAAAACTGATATCATAAATCAATTAAAAATTGGACAAACAATTTTAATTTCTGGTGAAATTTCTTTTGACCGATACGACAAAGAACTTGTTTTAAGATCTAATAACATAAATATTTTAACTAAAGTAATTGCAGTTGATGAAGCAGAAATAAAGCGAGTTGAACTTCATGCTCACACTAATATGTCGGCTATGGATGGAATTCCATCAGCTACAGAACTTATTAACCATGCTTACTCAATAGGTCATAAATCTGTGGCAATTACAGACCACGGAGTAGTCCAAAGTTACCCAGAAGCCGCACAAGCAGTTTCTAAAATCAAAAAAAACGGTGGCAAATTTAAAGTTATATATGGCATAGAATCTTACCTTGTAAATAACATATTTAAAATAAATAATAAAAAAAATATAACTAATCAGTTTGTAATTTTCGATGTCGAAACCACTGGATTAAATGCCACATATGAAAAAATTACAGAAATTGGTGCCGTCAAAATTATTGACAGGAAAATAACAGATAAGTTTAGCTGTTTAGTTAACCCTCAAAAACCTATTCCACCTAATATTACTGTTTTAACCGGTATATCTGATGATATGGTAAAAGACTCTCCTGATGAAACTATCGTCATACCTAAATTTTTAGAATTTTGTAAAGACTCTATTTTAGTTGCTCACAATGCACCATTTGATATAAGATTCATTACATCAGCAGCTTCTAGATTAAATCTATTAACAGAATTGCAGTATATAGACACCGTTCCAATTTGCAGATCTATCTTCCCTAAACTAAGAAACCACAAATTAGACACAATTGTAAATCACCTGAAATTAGGCGAATTTAATCACCATAGAGCATGTGATGATGCTGAGATTTTGGCTCAAATTTTTTTAGAAATAACAAAAAAAACAAACATTTCAGATTGGATATCTAACTATTCATTGGAAAAAAAAGATAATAATATTACTAAATTTAAAACAATAATTGAACCAAACGAAATAAAAAAAATGCCTACTTACCACTGCATAATTTTAGTTAAAAATAAAATTGGTCTTAAAAATTTATATAAATTAGTGTCTATTAGCCACATTAATTATTTTAGCAAAAGACCGAGAATGCCTAAAAGCGAAATTATAAATCTTCGTGATGGTTTATTAATTGGTTCGGCTTGTGAAAGCGGTCAACTTTATAGAGCCATTGTTGAAGGTGAAACATGGAATAACCTTAAGGATATTGCTAGCTTTTATGATTTTTTAGAAATTCAGCCTCTTGGTAACAATAATTTTATGATTAGAAATGGTATTGTAAATGACGAAAACCAATTAAAAGAATACAACAAAACTATTATTAAGTTAGGTGAAGAATTAAACATACCTGTTATAGCTACAGGTGATGTTCACTTTATAAAATCTTCTGACCAAGAATTTAGAAAAATATTAATGGCAGGTCAAGGTTTTAGTGACTTTGAGCAACAAGCTCCTCTATATTTTAGAACTACACAAGAAATGTTAGAGGAATTTAACTACCTTGACGAAGACAAAAAGTTCGAAATAATAATTAAAAATCCTAATGATATTGCTGATTCTGTAGAAGAAATTTTACCAATTCCAGAAGGCACATACACACCTTCAATACCTGGCTCAGAAGAAACTCTAAAAAATATTACTCATGAAAAAGCACTTGAAACATATGGCAATCCACTACCTGAAATTGTAAAACAAAGGTTAGATAAAGAACTAGATTCCATAATTAAACATGGGTTTGCTGTACTTTATATAATTGCTCAAAAACTTGTAGCTAAATCAGAAGAAGATGGATATTTAGTTGGTTCAAGAGGTTCCGTAGGTTCATCTTTTGTGGCAACAATGGCTGGGATCTCAGAAGTTAACCCATTGCCACCACATTACGTTTGTCCAAAATGCAAACACAGCGAATTTATTTTAGATGGTTCTGTTGGCTCTGGTTACGACTTGCCTGATAAAATTTGCCCTATTTGCAGCACTAAATATAAGCAAGATGGACATAACATACCTTTTGAAACATTTTTAGGGTTTGATGGTGATAAAGCTCCTGATATCGACCTTAATTTTTCTGGAGAATATCAACTAAAATCTCATAAATACACAGAGCATTTATTTGGAAAATCACACGTATTTAAAGCTGGTACAATTTCTACTGTTGCTCAAAAAACAGCATACGGTTTTGTTAAAAAATATTGTCAAGAAAAAAACATCTACATGAACAAAGCCGAAGAATTAAGAATGTTAAGCGGTGTTACCGGAATAAAAAGAACCACTGGTCAGCACCCAGGTGGTATGGTAGTTGTGCCTAATGAATATGACGTTTATGATTTTACGCCTGTTCAGCACCCAGCCGACGATAAAGAATCAGGTGTAATAACAACCCACTTTGATTTTCATTCTTTGCATGATACTATTTTAAAGCTAGATATTTTAGGGCATGATGTGCCTACTATGTATAAATATTTAGAGGACTCAACCGGTGTTAAAGTTGCAGATATTCCTATGAATGACAAAAACGTAATTGAACTGTTTACATCTTCTAAACCAATGGGAATAGACTTAAATGAAATTGATTGTGAAACTGGAAGTTTAGCATTGCCAGAAATGGGAACAAAATTTGTAAGGCAGATGCTATTAGAATCTAAACCAAAGAATTTCTCTGACCTTATTCAAATTTCTGGGCTTTCTCACGGTACTGATGTTTGGTTAAATAATGCTCAGGAGTTAATAAAAAACGGTACGTGCACTATATCTGAAGTTATTGGTACTAGAGACAGCATAATGACTTACCTAATTCAACAAGGCATATCACCTAAAGATTCATTTAACATAATGGAAATAACTAGAAAAGGTAAAGCTTCTGCATTGTTAACTCCTGAGCTCATAAAGAAAATGAAAGATAATAATGTTCCTGATTGGTACATTGAAAGTTGCAAAAAAATTAAATATATGTTCCCAAAGGCACATGCAGCAGCTTACATAATTTCTGCAATACGTTTGGGCTATTATAAGCTTTATTACCCCGTACAATTTTACAGTACTTTTTTAACTGTACGTCAAGGTGAGTTTGATATTGAAGCTGCTTTAACAGGTTTAGACTTAACAAAAATCAAAATTAAAGATTTGCAAAGCAAAGGGTCTGAGCGTAACATGCGTGAAGACGACCAATACTATGTTCTTCAAATATTATATGAAATGTTATCTAGGGGTTGCCAATTTTTACCTATTGACCTATACAAATCTAAAGCATATCAATACACAATAGAAGACAACAAAATTCGTTTACCATTTTCTTCCATAAAAGGAATTGGAACAGTAGCTGCTCAAAACTTAGAAGATTCAGGCAAAAATGGTAACTATATATCCATTGAAGAACTTTCACAACGTGTTAAAATTTCTAAAACAATTATAGATGTTATGAAACAACTTAAAATTTTAAATGGCTTACAAGAGACTAATCAGATAACATTTTTTTAATTTGTTATTTTAGAAAATAACAAATTAAAAAACCGAGCTTGATAAAAATGATATGTACCCCCAATACTGGACACCCAGTATTGGGGGTCTTTTCATGAAGT
>CAYPLT010000078.1:0-4517 GCA_964411695.1 uncultured Candidatus Soleaferrea sp. | reverse complement strand
TAATAATTTAAAAATAGTTAGTCTAAAGAAATATAATCAATAATTTTACTTAATATTCCCTCACCTATACCATCAACTTCTAATAAATCTTCAACAGATTCAAACTTTCCATAATTTTCTCTATAATCAACTATCTTGTCCGCTAAAACTTCACCTATATAAGGCAATGTCATTAATTCATCTTCGTCTGCTTCATTAATATTAACTATTTCAACATCTTCATTATCTATATCATCGTCTTCATAGTCATCATCTTCATTATCATCTGTTTTATCATACACATCTTCATCAAAATCTTCATCATCAAACTGATTAATTTTTATTTTATTTTCATCAGAATCATTATTAGATATTTTAAAAATCTGCTTATATTCTTTATGTGTAGGAAGCAAACTTGGACCAACCCATGCATTGAATATTATAATTATCATAGCCAAGATAATAGATATACTCGCTAAAATTTTAAATGCTTTTTTATCATTCAAAGTTAATCTACACCTTTAATTCATATTTCTCACCAATTAAATTTTTATATTTTTCTAATAATGGGTTAATAACATCAGATAAAAACTTTTCTACTTGAAAATTACTTCTTCCTATAAATTTTTTAGGTTCTAATTGTGAATTTAATTCTTCAACCGTAAGACCTAATTCTTCATCTGAAGCTATTCTTTCAATTAAATCATTTTCCAGACCAAATTCTTTAATCTGTTTTCCTGCCTGCATTGAATAAACTCTTAACTTTTCATGTATTTTTTGTCTATCTCCGCCTCTTTTTACTAGCTCCATCATAATATTTTCAGTAGCCATAAACGGCAATTCATTTTTTACGCGTTTTTCAATGACTTTTTCATTTACAACTAAACCATCAACTACATTTAACATAACATTTAATATAGAATCTATAGCCAAAAATCCTTCCGACATAGAAATTCTTTTATTTGCAGAATCATCCAATGTTCGTTCAAACCATTGAGTAGCTGCAGTAAATGCTGGATTCAAACTATTAACAATAGCAAATCTAGCTATTGCAGTTATTCTTTCACAGCGCATAGGGTTGCGTTTATATGGCATTGCAGAAGACCCGATTTGACTTGATTCAAAAGGCTCTTCAATTTCTTTAAAGCTTTGTAAAATTCTAATATCATTAGAAAATTTACTTGCTGTTTGAGCTATTCCAGAAAGTGTAGATAAAATTTGTGCGTCAACTTTTCTTGAATATGTTTGACCAGAAACTGCAACACAGCTGTCAAAGCCCATTCCATGAGATATTAGCTTTTCTAATTCATCTATTTTAGATTGATTACCTTCAAATAAATCTAAAAAACTTGCTTGTGTTCCTGTTGTACCCTTAGAGCCTAATAACTTCAAATTATTTAACCTAAAATCAATTTCGCATAAATCACTATACAAATCATTCATCCATAAACATGCTCTCTTTCCAACTGTTGTCAACTGCGCAGGTTGCAAATGTGTATAAGCCAATGTAGGCAATTCTTTATATTCATCTGCAAATTTCGATAAAATATAAATTATATTTATAATTTTTCGTTTTATAACTAACATTGCTTCTTTTATAGCCACAATATCTCCATTGTCACCAACATAACACGAAGTTGCACCTAGATGAATAATTTTTTTGGCATTCGGACATTGCTCACCATATGCATAAATATGAGACATTACATCATGCCTACAAACATGCTCTCTTTCTTGAGCTACTTCAAAATTAATATCATCTTTAAATTTTTCTAATTCTTCTATGGCTTCATTAGAAATATTCAAACCTAATTTTTTTTCTGCTTTTGCCAATGCAATCCATAATTTCCTCCATGTTTTAACCTTAAATTCTTCTGAAAAAATATATTGCATTTCTTCGCTAGCATACCTAGTTGAAAATGGACTTTCATACTGATTATTCATTTTTATCTCCTCATTAAAATCGTTATTTTTAATATATCATATCATTTTTAATAACTTCCATATTATTGACATTTGTTAAAACTTCTACTATTTTTAAAGCAAAATCAACTGCTGCCCCAGGCCCTTTAGCTGTAATAAACTTATCATCTAGACATACTTTTTCATTACAAATATTTGCTCCCAATAGCTCATCTTCAAAGCCCGGATAACAAACAGCATTCTTATTTTTTAACAACCCTAATTGCCCCAATATAATAGGTGCTGCACAAATTGCACCGATATATATATTATTTTCTATTGCTCTATTAATAGCATTTTTAACCACACTACTCTTCTGCAAATTTATTGTGCCTGGCATACCACCAGGCAATATAACAATTTTTACATCTTTCCCAAATCTAAAATCATTTTCATCACAATCACATTTCACAGTTATACCATGAGCTCCTGTAATATATAGACTTGATATTCCAACAACTAAAACTTCTATTTCAGCTCTTCTTAAAACATCAATAACTGTAATTGCCTCAATCTCTTCAAAACCTTCTGCTAAAAAAATAACTGCTCTCATAAAAATACCCCACTAAATTTATATCATTTAATTAAACAACAACTATTAATCCATTCCAAAATAGAAATAAATTGGTAACTTCACTTGAGATTTAATATCTTCTGAATTTCTCAAATTAATCATACTAAGTGGCAAAACTCTGTATGGTTTACCTTCAAAAAAATTACTTCTTTCATCGCTATCGGGCATATCAAAAATAATATTTTTACCTTCAAATAACTGAGAAAGTGTTTTAAAGAAAGCTTTTTTATTTTCATCTTTAATATAAAATTCTTTTACTATAATATTTTGTGTATCATGTAAATTTCTACCATATCTAATAATAGCATATTGCCAATCTCCAAAATACAATTCATGGTAATTATTATGAGGTAATTTATATTCACCTTGAACAACTTGAAGCTCATTTTCAGACCACTGAACAAAACCTGTATCATTACCCAAATTAACTTTACGACAATTGTATAAATCATCAGCCAGTAAGCCATCTTGATATACCATAGGTTCAGCATCTTGAGCTACTTCTAAAACTTCTTTAGGCGTCATATATACACGTCTTACGTTTACACATTCATAGCCCCTTTTTCCATAAAAATTATAAAGCCAATCATGTGTTCTATCCGGGTTCAAAATTCTAAAAACTTTACCTTGAGATTTAGAATATTCATCTATAAAGTTAAGCATTAAGGTAGTAATTCCGTTATTTTGATATTCATTTTTAGTCCCTACTGCATAAACATAATACCCATCTTTTACCTCTCCATTCTTTAACGTTAAACTTGTAGGTATCAGCATCATCATAGAAACTGCTTTACCCTCATGCATATAAACATATGTATCATATTTAGTAAACATATTATTCACATAATAATTCATAAATTTTCCGCTTACTAATTCACTGCCATAAACAGAATGAAATGCATCATGCCAAATATCAGTTATTGCATAAAAATATTTAGGGTCTTTAGGTAGAATACAAATATTTTTAGCTTCCGGCATAATTGAAATATGACTATCATCAACAGTATTTTGTGTATCATATGATATTTCTTGATATGTACTATTTCCTAATACTTGATTATCAAGTACCTGTGAATCTGCAAAAGTAGTTAAAAAAGCCGTATTCGAAAATAAAATAGATAAAGATAAAGGTGCTATTACCCCTTTTCTTAATAATTTGTTCATAAAAAAACACTCCTTTAATAAATTAATATTTTATTATATTATTAAGTATCTAACGCAAAATTAAAATAAACTTTGTTTTCATCAATATTAAAAGTATTATTAATTTGTTTTATCATCGCCACTTTTGAATAATAAAAATCAATATTCAAAACATCAAAATATTTGCTATTGTTAGGCAATGAAAATTCAAACAAATTATAATCTTTATATATTTCTAATAATGTTCTAACAAACTTCTTAAAATTCACTTTATTAATAAACATTTCTCTTATTACTAATTTATGTTTATCTCTAAAATCAATTATTGCGTATTGCTCTTCATATAAATTAAAAACAACATGTTTACATTCCGGCAAACTATATTCTTTTTGAACTTTATCAAGCTCATCTTGATCCCAATAAATAAAGCTACTCGATGAAAAATTTCTACATCTTAGCCTCATCAATTCATCATTACTTAACCCAATTTCAAACTTTAAAGACCCTACAGTGTTTTTAGATAACCCTTCCATTTGCGTTTTACTTAATAATACTATTTTATGTTTAGCATTTAAATTAAAACCTCTTTTAAAATAAAATTTATATAGCTTATCTTCATAATTTTGTGGCACTAAAAAATTAAAGTCTATATTATTTTTTTGTGAATAATTTTGCACAAACAACAACATTTCAGATGCAATATTTTGATTCCTATAATCTTTTAATGTCCCAACACCCCAAATATATAGTCCATTATAATTTTTGTCATTTATTAAAAGCTTAGCAGGTAATAAAGTTAGCATTGATACAATTTTATTATTTTCAATTTAAATCAAAGGCTTATAATTTTCAAATATAT
>CAYPLT010000077.1:0-4533 GCA_964411695.1 uncultured Candidatus Soleaferrea sp. | reverse complement strand
TTCGCTTACTTAACCACAATACCGTAAATATACCACCATCTTTTACAGTTTTTTCAATTATTTAACTAATGGCAAAAAAGTGTCAACTAAATAATAAAAAGGAATTGTAAAAATGACACTATCGAATCTATCTAATACTCCTCCATGGCCTGGCATAATGCTACCAAAATCTTTTATATTGCATTGGCGTTTTATTAAAGACGCTGATAAATCTCCAATAATACTAAGTGCTGAAGCTATTATTAAAACAGAAATTAGTTCTAAATAATTAACATTAACTTGTAAACCTTCTCTTGAAAATACATAAGAAAAACACAAGAATATAATAAAACATAAACATGCAGAACAAAATATGCCACCAAGTAACCCTTCAATGGTTTTTTTAGGACTTATTTCACTAGCTAACTTTGTTTTTCCAAAAAACACCCCAATAAAATAAGCTCCACTGTCTGTAAGCCATGCACTTGCCAAAGCTAATATAATATAAAATAGCGATATTTGTGGACTATAGCTATATTTATCTCTTATTGAGATTAACATCTGAAATATCATAGAAACTAAAACAGAAATAAAAAACGAGGTTGTTACAATTTCAAATTTAATTTTGGGGTATTGATACAGCATAACAACAAATAATAAAAATGCAAATACTACACAAATAGGCACTAAAAACCTATAATAATATACAGAATTTAAAAACGAAATAAACAGCGAAAAAAACAAGCATATGAATGTTAACCAACCATATTTAAAATACTTTTTAGCTAGCAACAACTCAAACGTAACCATTAAAGTTACAATAGTTATTGCAATGTTTAAAACAACAGTTTTATAAAAAAACAACACTAACATTAATATGCATATTCCAATCGCCGAACTAATGATACGCTTCTTCAAATATCAGGCACCTCCGTATCTTCTTTGTCTTTTTTGAAATATTTCAATAGCTTCATCAAAACACTTTGGAGTAAAATCTGGCCACAAAACTTTTGTGAAAACATATTCTGCATAAGCTGATTGCCATAACAAAAAATTAGAAATTCTCTGTTCTCCACTTGTTCTTATAATTAAATCTGGGTCAGGTTGCCCTTTTGTATATAAATAATTTGACACTAAATCAATATCAACGTCATTTATATTAATCTTATTGTCTTTAATTTGTTGCCCTATAGACTTAACTGCCATTACAATTTCTTGCCTAGAGCCATAATTAACAGCTATGTTTACATTAATTTTATCATAATTTTTAGATTCTTCTTCTATCTCATTCATTAGCTCAACAATATCTTGGCTAAGAACAGATTTATCTCCTATAAACTTAGTTCTAAAACCAATATAATCATCTCTTGAAACAAAAAAATCTTTTAAATAATTTCTGAGTATGTTCATTAAACCATCAATTTCTTCTTTTGAACGATTCCAATTTTCAGTTGAAAATGCATATGCTGTAAAATATTTTATTCCTAAAGTTGAACAATGCTTAGATATTGTTCTAAAAACTTGAGCCCCTTTTTTATGCCCTGCAATTCTAGGCATAAATCTTTTTTGAGCCCATCTTCCATTTCCATCCATTATAATGGCTACGTGCTTTGGCATTAACACCTGATTAGCTTTCATATAGACATAATTTCCTTCTCTTTATCTTTAGACATAACATCAATTTTTTTACAAAATTTATCTGTAATTTCTTGTATGTCACTTTCTGCTCCTTTTAAATCATCTTCTGTAATTTCATTGTTTTTCTTCATTTTTTTAAAAACTTCAATTGAATCTCTTCTAATAGACCTTATTGAGATTTTTGAATCCTCGGCTAAGTTACTTACCTGTTTACAAAGTTCTTTCCTTCTTTCTTCTGTTAATGCTGGGAAGATTATTCTAATTACGTTTCCATCATTATTAGGGTTTATTCCAATATCAGAAGTTTGTATTGCTTTTTCTATTAAGTTGAGACAAGATTTATCCCACGGTTGAATTACCAAGACTTTAGCTTCTGCTATGCTAATTGCTGCTACCTGGTTTATGCTTGTTGGCACACCATAATAGTCTATAGTGATTTTGTCCAATATGCTAGGGTTAGCTCTGCCTGCCCTTAAAGCTCCATATTCTTTTGATAACACATCTAATGTTTTATTCATTTTTTCTTCACATAAGTTATATTGTTCTTGCATAACGTTAAATCCTTTCATTTTTAAAAATAATAAAGCAATAAATTAAAATTAATAAACTACTGTACCTATATTTTCACCTAAAACGGCTCTAACTATGTTTTCAGGGTCATTTATGTCAAACACTAACATAGGAATTTTATTATCTTGGCACATAGCTGCTGCTGTCATATCCATTACTTTTAAATTTTTAGACAACACATCTGTTAAAGGTATTGTATCAAACTTTTTAGCGTTTGAATTTTCATTAGGGTCACAATCATAAACTCCGTCAACAACAGACGCTTTTAAAATAATTTCTGCATTAATTTCTGCAGCTCTTAAAGATGCAGCTGTATCGGTTGAAAAATATGGACTGCCTGTGCCTCCGCCAAAAATAATAACTCTGCCTTTTTGCAAATGCCTAATAGCTTTATTTCTAGAATAAGGCTCTGCGATAGCTTGCATAATAACAGAAGTTTGCACCCTTACAGTGAGTCCACATTCTTCAAGCGCGTCTGCTAAAGCTAAAGAATTCATAATAGTAGCTAACATTCCTATATGGTCAGCTCTAGTTCTGTCCATAGATTCGTTGCTACGTCCTCTCCAAAAATTTCCGCCACCAACAACTATTGCAACTTCAACACCTAAATCATAACACTTTTTAACTGACTTAGATATTTCTAAAACTGTGTCATGGTCTACACCACTACTATTCTCACCTGCTAAAGATTCGCCACTAATTTTTAATAAAATTCTTTTATATTTTATTTTTTGCTGTTTCACTTTAAGACTCCTTTAAAATTTAATAATTAACTAAACATAATACTATTTTACAATAATTCAACGTTTTTGTAAAGTGCTTTATAACAATTTTATCTTTATTTTATATTTAATGGTACTATCAAAATTAAGATTAATTACTTAAAAATCAAAATATATATAATAATTAAAAAATGCCTCCTAACTCAAAATTAGGAGACACCAAATAAAATTAATAATATTTATATTATTTTATTATCTATAAAATCAATAAAGGTTAAAACTATTCATTCTTCATTGAATTTTCATAAGACTCTATCATCTTTTTTACCATTCTACCACCAATAGAACCTGCTTGTTTAGATGTAAGATCTCCATTATAACCTTTTTCATTTAAATTGACTCCAACCTCTTGAGCAGCTTCTATTTTAAACTTATTCAATGCTTCCCTAGCACCTGGAACCATGATTTTGGTATTCTTTGTAGCCATTTTTAACACCTCTCTTAATCAATTACTATCATCCAAAATAAAATTAAAATAAATAATTTACTATAATAAATAAAACAAAGATTATATAAACATAAATTTTATATCTTATCTTTGCTTTTATATTATTTGTAAAACTACATTGATTTATAAGAGTTAATTAATGTTAAAAATTCGAAAATATTTTATCTGTTGAAACAAAGTATTCAACTTTTATATTAAAATGCTCTTTTATATGGGGAGAATGTTTATTTTTAAATTTAAATAATTAATTTTAAGGAGGTTTAACAAATGTGAATGAATTTATTTATCAATATATAAGTACCGACCTTTTTATCTTAATACCTGTACTTTTTTTTATTAGATCTTTACTCAAAAAATCAAATATCAAACAATATAAACTCCAATATATTCTGACTGCAATTAGTGTAATATTAACAAATATCTATACAATTGCTAACACACAAATAAATAACTTTAAAGAATTTTTATCTGCAATTTTTTCAGGGTTTTGTCAAGGCATTTTAATTTCAGGCGCAAGCATATTTTTAAAACAAATTAAAAAGCCAACAAATTTGATAAAAAAGGAGCAATATAATGAATATAATAGACAGTTTTATTAAAAAAAATACTAAAGCACGCCCAGGAATCAAATATCAAAAGAAATGGATAGTCATACATGAAACTGGAAATAAGGCACAAACTGCAAATGCTAAAAATCACGCTACTTATCTACATAACATAGCCAACGCAAACCAAACTTACTTATCTTGGCATTACACTGTAGACGACAAAGAAATTTTTCATCATATGCCAGATGAAGAAATTGCATGGCATGCCGGAGATGGAAAAAAACTAAACGGTGGCAACACCGCTGGAATAGGAATTGAAATATGTGTAAATTCTGGAAGTGATTTTGAAAAAGCAGTTGACAATGCAGCTCTTTTAACTGGATTCATATTAAAAAACAGAAATCTCGATATAAGTGCTGTAAAACAACATTTTGATTTTAGTAAAAAGAATTGTCCTCAAACAATTAGGCACACAAATATGTGGAACAATTTTTTAGAAAAATGCGAATACTATAAAAATACTTTAAAATAAAACCAGCAGATACACTTTGATATGTACCCCCAATAC
>CAYPLT010000076.1:879-4643 GCA_964411695.1 uncultured Candidatus Soleaferrea sp. | reverse complement strand
GTTCCTTCAGTTGTCTTTGTCACTTTTGAAAGTTTCAACAATTCTTCTAATTCAAAATCAGACACTGATTCTGAACACTTTATTTTAAATGTAAATATTGCTTTATTCAAATTGTTGTTTGGTAAAGACAGAGTAAAGTCTCCTTTTAGTTCATTTCCTATTGTGTGATCATTAGAGTCTTTCAAAAGTATTCCATTATCTTCATCTACGGCATAAGAATATAGCAAACTACCCCCCCCCACATATTGGTAATTTATGGAATATTTTGCTATTCCCTGAGTACTCAATACGCAAAACCCAGCAATCATTCCAGATGCTATTCTTTTATAACTTCTTTCCATTGTCATCAAACTCCCTTCTAATATTATTTTATCATTATTTTGAAATTTTATTTTTTATTCATTGTGACAGCTTAAATATGATTTTAACTTATTTTTAACCTTAATTTGCATTTTACTGCATTTGATCCCTGGTTTCATCATCACAAGTCTTATATTCGCTAATTTAACTAAAATAATATTAATAAATTTAATATATTATTATTTTATCATTTTTCATTATTTTTGTCAATAGCTTTGATGAAATTTTTTTTTAAAAAATTTCTTATATTACCTGCAGTCAAACTAAAATAATTAAATAATCAATTATATAAATAAATATAAAAAAGCTGTTGATTTATAGCTAAATTAATTCCACTATAATACACAGCTTACTTTTAACTTTAAAACCATATTAATTAGAACAAGCATTTAAATCTAAACCAGCAATATTGTTATTTAAATATTCATAAAACCCTTGTACGCCAACCATAGCAGCATTATCTCCGCACCACTTAAGTTCTGGGTAATATAATTTAAAATTATTTTTTTCTAAAACATTTTTTAATTGGCTACGAAGCAACTTGTTAGCTGAAACGCCACCAGCTAAAACTAAATTTTCATAACCATAATTTTGGGCAACATTTAAAAATTTTTCAGTTAAAATATCTACTGCTGTTTTTTGAAAACTTGCCGAAATATTATTAACATTAACCTCTTCTCCAGCTTGATTAATTTTATGTACAAGGTTAATAACTGCGGTTTTTAGCCCTGAGAAGCTAAAATCATAACCGTCCATTTTAGGGTGAGGAAAAGTGTAAGTTAGTGGGTTACCATTAAGTGCAAAATTTTCAATTTTTACTCCACCAGGGTACCCTAACCCTAAAACTCTAGCTACTTTATCAAAAACTTCTCCAACTGCGTCATCTCGTGTAGAAGCTAAAATATTAAATTTTGTGTAATCTAAAACTTCTATTATTTGCGTATGCCCGCCTGACACAACCAATGCTAAAAAAGGTGGTTTTAAATCTACATTGTCAATATAATTAGCTGCCACATGACTGCGCATATGGTTAACTGGTATTAGCGGTTTATTTAATGAATAAGCCAAACCTTTGGCAAAATTAACACCAACGAGCAAAGCACCAATTAACCCTGGGTTACTTGTAACTGCTATTGCATCTATTTGTTTAACGGTAATTTGTGCCTGAATTAAGGCCTCATTTACTATGCCAGAAATAAGCTCAATATGCTTTCTTGAAGCAACTTCTGGTACAACGCCACCAAAAATTTGATGTTCTTTGATTTGTGAATAAACAACACTTGACAGAATTTTTTTCCCATCTTCTACGACTGCTGCTGCCGTTTCATCACAAGAGGTTTCTATGCTTAATATTTTCATTGTTTATTGTTCTTCTTTCTCTTTTTAAAGTGCATGTAGCTTTCTAAAATTATAGTTGCAGCTACGGCATCAATAATATTTTTTTGCTTAAAACTATTTTTATTATTCGCTATCAAAGCTCTTTTAGCAGAAATCGTTGTGTTTCTTTCATCCCATAGAACAAAATTCACATTAGGCATTCGCTTTTTTAACGTCTCAATTAATTTTTCTGATTTTTGTGCAGAAATTCCTATTGAACCATCTAAATTTTTAGGGTACCCTATTACGACCTCTTCTGCTTTTAACTGTAAAATTTGGTCTATTAGTTTAGGTATTAACAAATCGAAATCACTTTCTTTAATTACACAAACCGGTGAGGCTAATAATTCTAGTTTATCACAAACGGCTATGCCAGTTCTAACATCTCCGCGGTCAATAGACATAATTCTCAATATTTTTTCACCCCAATAATCCATATTTTCTTTTGTTAAAATCGATAGATTCATACTCACTTATCTGCTTCATTAATTTACAAGTTAACTCTTTAGAATTATAATTTAAAACAACAACTCCATTTTTCTTCTTTTTATTAGGTTTTGCATCTTTTCACTCCTCGAATATTTTAATGAATTCATCTGAGATTTTATCCCACGTAAAATTGGTTAATAGTCTCTTTCTTTTTCAAATCTACTCTTTTAGAGATAGCCTCAATTACACTATCAGCCCATTCACGATGTATTATTAGAATAGTAGTATACCAAACATTAATCTTCCAATGAAAAGCAAAACTATTTCATCTTCATTAAAACCCATCTGCTTCCTTATTTTCTCCTGAACTTTAAGTGTTTTCTCAACATTTATGGAGCCATTGTAAGATTTTCTGTTTCTTTAATTTCATTATCCTATAAATTGGTTCACATAAAGATATAAATTTAACAAACCAATATATGTAACCTACTCGATGATGTTTTGCCAAATAATAAATTATCGATTCCTTAATTACTGATCCACGAACTCTTGATTCACATTTTCCATAAGTAGATAAAATATTGATCGCATACTGATCTGAAAGTATTCTTTCTGTATTCGAATAAGCACATTCTTTACTTGTTAGGTTTTCTTTAAATAATGAATACGCCAACATTGTTGGAAGGGTTTTACGATAGTCATCAAGCAAATCTGATTTTAAATTCTCTTGTATGAAATCCTCCACTGTATTTATTAACTGCTTTTGCATTTCATAAAAAAATTCCCTATATCCATTACTCAAAGATCCTTTGCGAATACGGTAAACAATATTTGCATCACTAATAACAGCAATACTTTTAGAAAAATAGTATGCATACAAGTTAAATATGTAATCCTCCATGTAAATCTGTCTCTCAGAAACAAATAAAAGATTATTTGTTTTTATTAAATCGGCCTTGTATAGGTTTTTCCACACTGCCACAAGTCTGGATGGAAATTCTTCATTATCCGCTTTTTCAAGTAATAGATGCTCCAAAAGGTGTTGTTTTGCATCTCCTTTGTATTCCCTTCTGTCAAATTTGTATTGTGGCTTATAAATTGTTCCTCTATATAAAGTACAATAACTACTTATGCATATGTCTGCATCATGAATATTTCTTGTTAAAGCATTCACATAATTTGGCAAAAGATAATCATCTGGATCAACAAATGTTATATAATCTCCAGTACACAGATTCAGCCCTGCATTTCTTGCATCAGATAATCCACCATTTTGTTTGTGAATAACTATAACTTTTGGACTCTGCTCTGCAAATTTATCACAAATTTTTCCGCTACTGTCTGTAGAACCATCATCAACAAGAATAATTTCTAAATTTTGATATGTTTGATTCAGTATGCTTTCTATACATTTATTAATATACTGTTCTACATTGTATACTGGTACAATTACACTTACCTTCTCTTGCATAATACAATAACCTCCTATCATGACACTTCAATTTTATAATCTAGATATATATATTACATTATTTAATATTATTCCTGAACTTTAAGTGTTTTCTCAACATTTATGGAGCCATTGTAAGATTTTCTGT
>CAYPLT010000076.1:0-779 GCA_964411695.1 uncultured Candidatus Soleaferrea sp. | reverse complement strand
CTCCTATCATGACACTTCAATTTTATAATCTAGATATATATATTACATTATTTAACATTCTTTCATACCTCATTAACTTCATCATAAGTTTTAATTTCTCTGGCTAGAGCCCCTGAAACCATGCTCATAGCCAGAACATCCTTTGTTACAACTATCAATAATCAGCACTCTAGAGGCGATTAGAACATCATTACCTATATAATCATTTCAGCTATTCCATAATTTGATTGACTCATGCCCTTCTCCACTTCTTCATATAAATATACATTGATTTCAGAGCAACCCAAAAACTTTTGTTTATTTTCTTGTTCTCTCGATGCCATTTATGAATTACCTTTATTGCCGGATTATAAACAGCTCTTCCAACCTTGCGTAATTCTCTAGTCAAATCTGCATCATCAAAATGAAGAAAATACGTTTCATCAAATCCGCCAACAGCATGAAGAGCGTCTGTTCGAGTAATCATAAAGGCACCTGTACAGAATTCGACATCAATTGGAGCAGTGATTACCTCGTTCTTCATGGTATATTCATCTCTGAGTTTCCTGCAAAATGCAAATTTAGTTTCAAACATACCTCCAATCATATACTTCATTGACGGATTCTTCTTAGGCAAAAACTGCTGTGTTCCATCAGTGTTCATTACAAAAGGAGTCACTAACGCAATATCATCATGCGTGGAAATAAAGCTAATTGCATCTGAAATAGTATTTTCCAGAACCAAAATATCAGGATTCATAATAATGTGATATTTGCTGTGAATGTTCTTTATAGCTAAA
>CAYPLT010000075.1:0-4707 GCA_964411695.1 uncultured Candidatus Soleaferrea sp. | reverse complement strand
GGAGTTAAAATTTTTATTCGAAAAATAGCTCCACTAGGGGACCCACTTGAAATTAATTTGCGCGGTTATGAACTTACGCTTAGAAAAGAAATAGCTAAAAACATCTTAATTAAATTAAATAATTAAATAATTTAAAATTCAAACCACAATAATGATAGATTTTATTTTTGTAATAATGGAAGATTTTGTATTTTAGAAATTAGGATGTGAAAAACTTATTATGAATTATAATATTGCTTTAGTAGGAAATCCAAATTGTGGTAAAACAACATTATTTAATGAATTGACAGGAAGCAAACAATATGTTGGTAATTGGTCTGGAGTAACTGTAGAAAAAAAAATTGGGAAAATTAAATCATCAAATTTAAATATAAACCTTGTAGATTTACCTGGTATTTATTCGCTTTCACCTTATTCTATGGAAGAAATTATTGCAAGAGATTTTATTATAAAAGAAAAACCTGATTTAATTATAAATATTATTGATGGAATGAATATAGAAAGAAATTTATATTTAACAGTGCAACTGTTAGAATTAGGTGTTCCAGTTGTTTTAGCTATTAATATGATGGATGATGTTGAAGCTAGAGGAGATAAAATTGATTTTAACAACATGGAGAAAGATCTAGGCTTAAAAATTGTACCAGTGGTTGCACGTAAAAATAAAAATCTAGATAAACTACTTGAAATTTGCGAGCAAATGCTTGAAAATACACAAAAACCAGAATATAAAATTAATTATAATGATTTTACAAATTTGGCGTTGAGTAAAATTTATAATGTTATAAAAAATAAATTAAACAATAAAACCAATTATTTATTTTACACTACAAAAATTTTAGAGGGAGATTTGAAGCTTGAAAAAGAATTGAATTTATCAACTAACGAAAAGTGTGAAATTCAAAAAATTGTAAAAGAATATGAAGCTTCAAGTGAATATGGAGACAGAGAAACTATGGTTGCTGATGCGAGATACCAATTTATTACAGACGTAGTTTCTAAAGATGTTATCAAAAAAAATAAAGAGAGTAATTTGACTTTTTCTGACAAAATAGATATGATAGTTACGAATAGGTTTTTAGCAATACCTATATTCTTAATAGTTATATCTTTAGTGTTTGGATTAACTTTTGGGAATGTAGGTTCATATTTAAAAAATGGCGTAACTTTTTTAATTGATAAATGTGTAATTGTTCCAGTTGAAAATTTATTAATTACAAATAATATGCCAGAGTGGACACATGGATTATTAATTGATGCAGTTATTAAAGGTGTAGGAGCTGTTCTGGAGTTTTTACCACAAATTATGATTTTGTTTTTGTTTTTATCTATATTAGAAGATAGTGGGTATATGGCAAGAGCAGCGTTTATTATGGACCGTTTTTTAAGAAAGCTAGGTTTAAATGGCAAATCGTTTATTCCGATGCTTATGGGGTTTGGTTGCACTACACCTGCTGTTATGGCTGCAAGAACAATGGAGAATGAAAAAGACAAAAGATTGACTATTTTATTAATACCGTTTATGTCATGTGGCGCTAAATTAACAGTTTATATGTTTTTAACAAGCATATTTTTTAAAGATTCACAGGGAATAATTATTTTTAGTTTATATTTTATAGGTCTTTTAGTGGCCATTTTTGTAGGGTTAATTTTAAAAAATACATTTTTTAAAGATAATTCTTCTAATTTTATTATGGAGTTGCCCCCTTATAGGTTACCTACAACCAAAACTATTCTAATGCATATGTGGGAAAAATGCAAAGGTTTTTTAATAAAATCTGGTACCATTATTTTTTCTATGTGCATATTAATTTGGATGTTACAGAATTTTAATTTTTCTCTTAATTTTGTAACTAATAATGAAGACAGTATGATAGGGTGGATTGGAAAGTTAATATCACCATTATTTATTCCGCTTGGTTTTAATGATTGGAAGCCAACAGTTTCGTTAATAGCGGGTCTTATATCAAAAGAGGCAGTTATTTCAACAATGAATATTTTGTACAATGGGAATTTTGTTGGTGTTTTTTCTAAGGCATCAGCTTATGCATATATGGTGTTTATATTATTATATATGCCATGTGTTTCTGCTTTTGTTTCTATGAAGAAGGAACTTGGAAGTTGGAAGTGGGCGATTGGTTCCGCTATTATGGAAATAAGCATAGCCTATTGTATTTCATTTTTTGCTTACCATTTTCTTAGGTTTGTTTTTTAATTCTTTAAATTTATGAGCTTGATGAGAGGTGAGGAATGTGAATAAATTAATATTAATTATATGTGTAGGGTTAATAGTTTTAGGAGTAATATTATTTATAATATATTTAAAAAAAATGCTTAGTGGTAAGTGCTGCGAGGGTTGTGAAGGATGCAATCAAAAAAATAATTGCAGTAATTTAGATAATAAAAAGTGATTTGTTTTACATGCAATCATATTTATAATTTATATATTAGAAAGGAATAAATTAAATGTACGATAAAGTTTTAAGTGATTTGAAATTTAAAGACCGTGAGTTAGAAGTAATTGATTTTTGGAAGAAAAATAAGATATTTGATAAAAGCATAGAGATGCACAAAAATAGTGATGTTTTTACATTTTTTGATGGACCGCCGACTGCTAATGGAAAACCTCATATTGGGCATATTATAACTCGTGTTTATAAAGACATCATACCTAGATATAAAACAATGAAGGGCTTTAAAGTTCTAAGAAAGGCCGGTTGGGATACGCATGGTTTGCCTGTGGAATTAGGGATTGAAAAAGAGCTGGGCATTAGTGGAAAATCTCAAATTGAAGAGTATGGAGTAGAAAAATTCATAAAAAAATGTAAAGAAAGTGTTTGGAAGTATGAAGAAGAATGGAGAAAAATGAGTGATAGAGTAGGTTATTGGGTAGATATGGATAACCCTTATGTTACTTATTATAATTCATATATAGAATCTATTTGGTGGGCATTAAAAGAACTTTGGGAAAAGAATTTAATTTACAAAGGGCATAAAATTGTGCCATACTGTCCAAGGTGCGGTACAGCGCTTTCTAGCCATGAAGTGTCACAAGGGTATAAAGATGTAGTTGATGAAACAGTTTTTGTTAAATTTCCGTTTGCTAATGAAGAAAAGACCTATTTTTTAGTCTGGACGACTACGCCTTGGACGTTGCCTTCTAATGTTGCACTTACAGTTAACCCGGACGAAACATATGTAAAGGTAAAATGCGGTGATGAAAAATATATTTTAGCAGAAGCATTAGCTGAAAAAGTTTTAGAAGACGAATTTGAAGTTTTAGAAAAATTTGTGGGTAAAGATTTAGAATATAAAGAGTATTTGTCACTTTATAATTTTGAAAAACCACAAGGTAAAGCATATTATGTTTGTGTTGATGATTTTGTAACATTAACTGATGGTACAGGAATAGTACACACTGCACCAGCATTTGGAGAAGATGATGCAAAAGTAGGCGCTAAATATAATTTACCGTTCTTACAATTAGTTGATGCTCAAGGACTTTTTGTAGAGAGTATTAGTGATTGGAAAGGAATTTTTGTAAAAGACGCTGATAAACACATCATACAAAATTTGAAAGATAGAAAATTAATTTATAAAACTTTAAAATATACTCATTCTTACCCTCATTGTTGGAGGTGTGATACCCCACTTCTATATTATGCTAGAGATACATGGTTTATAAAAATGACGCAGTTACGAGATAATTTAATAGCCAATAACAAAACAATTAATTGGATTCCTGAAAGCATAGGGAAAGGAAGATTTGGTGATTGGCTAGAGCATGTTATAGACTGGGGAATTAGTAGAGAAAGATATTGGGGTACACCTTTACCTATTTGGGAGTGTAAATGTGGTCACAGACATTTAGTAGGCAGTATACAAGAATTAAAAGATTTGGGAGATAATGTACCTGATGACATTGAATTACATAAACCTTATGTAGATGCTATTACTCTTACATGTCCAAAATGTGGCGAAAAAATGAAGAGAGTTAATGAAGTTTTAGATTGCTGGCTTGATTCAGGGTCTATGCCTTTTGCTCAATGGCATTACCCTTTCGAAAATAAAGAATTATTTGCTCAAAACTTTCCGGCAGATTTTATTAGTGAAGCGGTTGACCAAACAAGAGGTTGGTTTTATACATTACTTGCAATGTCTACAGCCTTATTTGATAAAGCACCGTTTAAAAATGTAATAGTTTTAGGGCACGTTAATGACAAAGATGGTAAAAAAATGTCTAAACATTTAGGAAACGTAGTTGACCCTTGGGAAGTTTTAAATAAGCAAGGTGCAGATGCTATAAGATGGTATTTTTGTACCAATAGTTCACCTTGGTTGCCGAGCAGATTTTATGATGAAGCTGTTAGTGAAACTCAGCGTCGTTTTATGGGTACATTATGGAATGTTTATGCATTTTATGTTTTATATGCGGAAATCGACCAATTTGACCCTACAAAATACACTTTAAATTTTGATAAATTACAGGTAATAGATAGGTGGATTTTATCGAGGCTTAACACACTTATTAAAGTTGTAGATGAGAATTTGAGTCAATATAAAGTTGTGGAAAGTGCAAGAGCATTAGAAGAATTTGTAGATGAGCTAAGTAATTGGTATGTAAGACGTAATAGAGAACGCTATTGGGTATCTGGCATGCCACAAGATAAAATAGATGCTTATATGACGTTATACACTGTGCTTTCT
>CAYPLT010000074.1:0-4729 GCA_964411695.1 uncultured Candidatus Soleaferrea sp. | reverse complement strand
TTCTATTACATCTCTTGTTGTACCAGGAATATCTGTAACAATACTTTTATTAGTTCCAGACAGTAAATTCATAAAAGTAGATTTTCCAACATTTGGTTTACCTACTATTGCCGTATTTATTCCACCTTTTAAAATTCTGCTAATATCAAATGTGCCAGCCAGTGTAACTAAGTTAGACTTGATATCTAAAATAGACTTTAAAATATCTTTCTTATTAATATCAATAATATCTTCTTCAGGGTAATCTACCCAAGCACTAATGTGTGCATCAATTTTTACTAACGTATTTATTATTTCCGATATTTCTTTAAATACTATACCTTTTTTTAAATTTAATGCCGCATTTACTGCCTGTCCACTTTGAGCTGAAATTAAATCCATAACTGACTCAGCTTGAGTTAGGGACAATTTTCCATTTAAAAAAGCTCTTTTTGTAAATTCGCCCTCTTCCGCCAATCGTGCTCCTGCATCTAAAGTGGCTCTTAAAACCCTTTTTAATATGTAAAGACCTGAGTGAACCGATATTTCTACAACATCTTCACCTGTATAACTACGAGGTTTATTAAAATTTAATAATATTGCCTCATCAAATTCTCCAGAAGAATCGAATACAAAACCAAATAAAGCCGTATACCCTGCTAATTTCTCGATATCCTTTCCGGCAATACTTCTAAACACTTTGCTAGCAACTTTTTTTGCATCCGCACCTGAAATTCTAATAATACCAATTCCGCCTTGAGCGAATGGTGTTGATATTGCAGCAATAGTATCACTAAACATTTTAATCCTTCTCTCAAACGAATCACATTTTAATATTATAAATAATATCTACATTACTAATATTGTTTACTAAAGTTCAAATCAAAATAAAAAATCAATGTTTTTTCATACAATTAATTTGTTTGATGTGTACTTTTAAATTTTTATTAGAATTGATATTTTGACTTGATAATTCAGCAACTAATTTTTTACATAATTTTTTAGAAAAAACGTTTCGTCGCCTACTTTTTTTAATAATTTTAATTAATTTCTTAAAATTACAAATTTTAAATTTTGTACGTCTAAAAAATAGAGGTTTCTTAATTTTAAATATGCAATCATCTCTAAGTGCAATTATAGAAACAAAAACTTTTTGATATTTTCTTTTATTTAAGTTTAATAATAAATTATTTATATTATATTGTATCGCTTTAATGTGCCCGTTATTCTGTAAAGCTATGTTATAAACCAAATGCTCATTTTTTCCTGATTTATGCAACCAATAAGCATCTTTAACATTTCCTAAAAGAATACCTGCATAATTTTTAGTTTCAATTACAAAAATTCCCTTTTTGGAAATCACAATATGATCAATTTGTGAAGTTCTATTATTAGGATGCCTTAATAACACATTATTTAAAATATAATACTTTTTGGGATTTAATTTTTTTAATACAGATTGTACTTGTTTTTCACCAACAGCTCCAGCTTTATTAATTTTAATTTTTTTTATTAGTTTTTTTAACCAATAAATTAATAAAATAAAAATAATTAATAACAATAACACTAATATTAAAAAAATTGTAACATTGTTGATTTTTAACATTTTAATTGATATAAAATATAGTAGTTTAAATTGGTTAATGGTCGGAGTAGTGGGACTTGAACCCACGGCCTCTTGGTCCCGAACCAAGTGCACTACCAAACTGTGCCATACCCCGTTACATATCAGTTATATTTTAACATACAATAATGTGTTTTGTCAAGCGGTTTTGTATATAATTATTAATATTTTTTACGTCCTTGCCATTAGTAAGCTAATAATTAATAAATAATAAAAACTGGCTAATCTATTGATAAGAACTTTAAAACATGATATAATAGAATTATATTTTTGTTAGAATAAAAAATCATTCGAGGATATTAATGATTATTTTAGGTATAGACCCTGGGTTGGCTTTGGAGTAATTGAATATAAAAACAATAAATTTAAAACTTTAGGTTTTGGTGCTATAACTACGTCTTCTAATCTTCCAATGGATAAACGTTTATTGATAATTCATAATGAAATGCAACAAGTTATTAATAAATACCATCCTTCATGCCTATCAGTAGAAAAATTATATTTTAATTCTAATCACAAAACAGCAATAGACGTAGCTCAAGCTAGAGGTGTGATTTTACTTTCAAGTTCACAAAATAAATTACCTATTTATGAATATACACCTCTACAAATAAAACAATCTGTTGTTGGGTATGGACGAGCTGTAAAATCTCAAGTTATAGCTATGACAATGTCAATATTAAAGTTACCTTTCAAACCTAAATTAGACGACACAGCAGATGCTTTAGCTGTAGCAATATGTCATGCTCATTCATCTGCATCATTACTTGTTTGATTTTATATTCCATAAAAAATTATTACATATTACGTGGAGGTTTTATGATATATAGTTTAAAAGGTTTAGTTGCACATCTTGAGCATAATATGACTATAATAGAGTGTAATAATATTGGGTTTAAATGTAGCATTTCCAGTAATACATCAAGTACCTTAAATGTAGGCAAAGATTACAAAATTTATACATATATGCATGTAAAAGAAGATGGCATTAATTTATTTGGATTTTCAAATGAAGAAGAACTTAATTGTTTTAAAACATTAATAAGTATTTCTGGAGTTGGACCTAAAGCAGCTATTTCTATATTATCGCAGTTTACTCCTCAAAATTTAGCTTTAGCTATTGCTTCAAATGATGGTAAATCTATAGCCCAAACTCCTGGAATAGGCCCCAAAACAGCTAACAGAATAATTTTAGAACTAAAAGATAAATTACTATCTTCATCATTAATAAGTGTTGACGAAAATTATAAAAATAATAATCTGGTTAATAAAAGCGTTTTTCAAGAAGCTATAGAAGCTTTAAAATCTTTAGGCTACTTAGAATCAGATATATTAAAAGTAGTAAGCAAATATAATGAAAATTTAAGCACAGAAGAAATTATTAAAAAAGCATTAAAAGAATTATAACTAAGGAGTCTGTATTAATGATTGAAGATTTTGAAAATAGATTAGTAGAACCAGATTATAACACTTTAGACGGCGATATAGAAGTCTCTTTAAGACCACAAGATTTTTCACATTATATTGGACAATCTAAAGTTAAAGAAAATATGGATGTTTTTATAAAAGCAGCAAAAATTAGAAACGAATCTTTAGATCACTGTTTATTTTATGGTCCTCCTGGACTTGGTAAAACTACTTTATCTAACATCATAGCAAAAGAAATGGGAGTTAATATTCGTACAACTTCTGGACCAGCTATTGAAAAACCCGGCGACTTAGCTTCTATATTAACAAATTTATCTCCAAAAGATATTTTATTTATTGACGAAATTCATAGACTATCTAGAAGTGTTGAAGAAATTTTATACCCAGCTATGGAAGATTATGCACTTGACATAATTATAGGCAAAGGACCATCTGCTAGATCAATTAGATTAGATATTCCAAAATTCACATTAATAGGTGCAACTACAAGAGCAGGTCAACTTTCTGCTCCACTAAGAGACAGATTTGGTATTATTCAAAAATTAGAGCTTTATAATACAGAAGAATTAGCACAAATTATATTACAAAGTTCAACTATTTTAGAAATAGACTGTGAACATTCCGGAGCGTTAGAAATTGCTAAAAGAAGCAGAGGAACTCCAAGAATAGCAAATAGAATATTAAAACGCGTCAGAGATTTCGCTCAAATTAGTGGTAATGGTACCATAAATAAAGAAATCGCCACACTTGCACTGAATAAACTAGAAATTGATGAGCTTGGTTTAGACGCTACAGATAAAAAAATGTTAAATATAATTATAAAAAATTATGGCGGTGGTCCAGTAGGTCTTGAAACATTATCTGCTGCCATAGGTGAAGAAGCAGTAACACTAGAAGATGTATATGAACCTTACTTAATGCAAATTGGCTTTTTAAACCGAACCCCACGTGGAAGATGTGTAACAAATTCAGCTTATGATTATTTAAATATTGAACATTAATTTTATAAAAAGGCGGTAATATTGTATGAGAAAATTTTTTGGTACAGATGGAGTTAGAGGAGTTGCTAACACAGAATTAACTTGTGAGCTAGCAATGAATATTGGCAGAGCAGCCGGCACAGTTTTAAGAGAATTCTATCACACAAAACCTACATTCCTTATTGGTAAAGACACTAGAATTTCATCTGATATGTTAGAAAATGCTTTAGTAGCCGGACTTTGCAGTGTAGGTGCAAACGTTATAAAACTTGGAGTTATAACAACGCCTGCAGTGGCCACATTAGTTTATCAATATAAAGCGTGCGCTGGTTTTATGATATCTGCATCACATAACCCTATGGAATATAATGGTATAAAAATTTTTAATAAAGATGGATATAAATTACCAGATGAAATAGAAGAAAAAATTGAAGATTTACTTAACTCTAACCAATTTGAACTTGTTAATGGAGAAAATTTAGGTATTGTTACATATAAAGATTCTGCAATAGATGACTATATTTCTTTTATAAAATCAACACTAAAAAATTCAAATATTGATTTTGCAAATTTAAAAGTTGCATTAGATTGCGCAAATGGTTCTGCCAGTGTAACAGCTAAAAGATTATTTAAAGATTTATCTATAAATTGTACAATTATTAACGATAACCCAAACGGAACTAACATAAATAAAAAATGTGGATCTACACATATAGAA
>CAYPLT010000073.1:0-4818 GCA_964411695.1 uncultured Candidatus Soleaferrea sp. | reverse complement strand
GAATATGAAAAAAATAATGATTCTTTTTTAGAATACTCAAAAAATACAGGGTATTTGAGGAAGATAGTTGATTTGGCAGGGAAATTAGGTTTGGGTTTATTTAAAGATCAAATTTCTGAGTTGAAAAAATTTGAAGATAGTGACAGAATAAACATTCCGAATGATAATTTAGATGTCAAAAATGATATTGAGTCTAAAGCATATAATAATCAATATAAAAATTTATTAAATATATGTAATGAAATATTTGCAAAATTAAAATTAAAAGCACATGAAGTAGATAACAATAATATTAATTTTAATTTATCTATTAATGAAATGGGCAAATATTTAGAGAATATTAAATCTAGAATCTTATATTTGCAGGAACAGAAAGAAATAAATCAAAAAAAAATTTCAGATTATATGTCGGCAATAGTTCAGCTTAATAATCTTTATGAATCTAATATAAATTTTGACAGATTATTTGCATGTAGATATTTGAAAATTAGGTTTGGAAGGCTTCCGAAAGAAAGTTATGAAAAATTAAGTATATTAGATAACGATAATTTTGTGTTTGTTTCATTTAAGTTGGATTCTCATTACAGTTGGTGTGTTTACATAACTCCGCGTGGTTGTCACAAAGAAGTAGACAGTATGTTCAGGTCTTTGTTTTTCGAACGTATTAGAATACCGGTGTGCGCACATGACACGCCAAGCAGTGCAAGAATACATGTAGAAGAGCAAGTTGTTAAACATAGGAATATGCTAAAGTGTGTTAATGATGAACTAGATGAAATAAAAAAAGTTGAGCAAGAAAAACTTATGCAGTTGTATTCTAAAATTAAGTTTTTTAGTCAGTGTTTTGATAATAAAAAATACGCAGCTGTTTTTGAAGATAGATTTTATATTGTAGGCTTTATTCCTCAAAATAAAGAGCATGATTTTGTTAAGCAGTTTAGTGATTCAAAAGACGTAGATATCACTATTAGTGAACCAATGTCAGATAAACGCATTAAAGCGCCTGTTAAGCTAAATAACAATAGATTTTCACGTCCGTTTGAAGATTTTGTAGCGATGTATGGGCTTCCGGATTACCAAAATGTTGACCCAACTGTATTTTTGTCTTTTTTTTACACGTTATTTTTTGGAATAATGTTTGGAGACATAGGTCAGGGATTAGTAATAGCGTTAATTGGTTTTGTTTGGAGTAAATTAAAGGGAAGTAATTTTGCAAAAATATTAACAAGAATCGGCCTTTCTTCTGCTTTTTTTGGTGTAATTTATGGTTCGTGCTTTGGTTATGAAGACTTATTTGAAAGTTATATTTTAAAATTTCCTGCTCCTTACAGAGGTTTAATGTTAAACATTTCTCATAAAGACACTAATTTTTTATTAATAGGTGCAATTGGAATAGGTGTATGTGCGAATATTTGTGCTATGTTATTTAATATGTTTAGTGGAGTAAAACAAAAAAAATCTAGTATTTATTTATTTGGTCAGAATGGGTTGGCTGGGTTGACATTTTATGCATCTTTGATATTAACTATTGTTGGGAATAAATTTTTAAAAATAAATGTGTTAAACCCTTGGTTTATTATTTTTTGTTTAGTGTTGCCGTTGATTTTAATTTGGGTTAAAGAACCTCTTGGAGATAAAGTTGATGGTAGAGAAGTAAAGATACACGATGGTGTAGGGATGTTTTTAATGGAAAACTTTTTTGAGCTTTATGAAGTTATTTTAGGGTTTATTTCAAATACAATTTCTTTTGTGAGGGTAGGAGCTTTTGTAATAAGCCATGTGGGAATAATGAATGTTGTAATGACTTTTTCGAGTAGTATGCCTAAAGGTGGCAACATTTTAATGTTGATTTTTGGGAATTTATTTGTCATAGGGTTTGAAGGATTGATAGTAGGAATACAAGTACTTAGGTTGCAGTTTTATGAAATCTTTAGCAGATGTTTTGATGGAGCAGGCAAACCATTTAAAAATATTTAATATTTTGAGTATTAAAGTTGAAGGTTAAAATAGTGAAGGATTTTTTGTGTGGCTTAAACATATATGCTGTTACGTTAGATGCATTTTTAGTTATTTTAATTTTGTGCAATGTGATTAAATTTGCAAGAATAGGGTTTGTAAGCAGTTTATTTAGCCTATTGTTAGCAGTTGCTAGTTATTTTTTGATTTTGCCAATAGGCAATTTTGTGAGTAAAAAAATATATAGTGCATATTTTAGAAATTTTTTTATTAAAATTATTGAAGATAAGTTGATCAAAAATCGAATTACAGATATAAATTTTTTGAAAACAATTTTAGATTTTTACCCATCAAATAATCAACCAATGTATTTTAATAAATACATTGGTGATACAGATAAATTAGATTCAATAAATTCGTTTGCTGGGTTGTTTTCAGATAAAGTTATTTACCCGATTTTAAATGTTTTAATTTGTTTAGTAACTTTAATTTTAATTTCATTTGTTTTTAAAATGGTAAATAAATTATTTACAAAATTATTTAAATGCTTTTCATATATACCAGTTTTGGGCAAACTGAATGTATTTTTAGGTTGTATATTCGGTTTTTTAAAATCAATAGTAGTTATAGGTTTTATATCATTAATAATTGATTCTGTTATTTTGGTGAGTGCTGACCAATGGCAGTGGCTAAATTCTGACGTTAAAAGCGAAACTTATATATTAAAAAAATGTGATGAATTTGCGGAATCTTTTAAAATTGTAGATTTTTTGAATAGCATAGAGCATAAAATATTTAATTGATTTAACTTATGGATTATTAAAAAGGAGATTCATAAAATGCTTTGTTGTAAATGTAAAAAAAGAGAAGCAGTTGTATTTATTTCTAAGATTGAAGACAGTAAAACCGTGAATGAAGGTTATTGTATGGTCTGTGCACGAGATTTGGGAATATCTCAAATAAATGGTTTACTTAATAAGATTAAAAAAGACGGTAAAAACATAGATAATGAAAAATATATTAAAGATTTAAGTGAACAATTTAAAGAAGTTATGGGCGAAGATGGAGAGAAATTAATTAATCCTGATTCTTTATCCATGATGAATAATATGATGAAGTCAATTATGGGAATTACTAAAAATTTAGATGAAGATGCAATGAATCAATTTGATTTTTCTGATTTTCGCCCCGAAATTGATGAAGAAGATAATAAAAATCAATCCGATGATTCTGAAGACAAAAGTAAAATAAAATTTAATAAGAAAAAAAATAAAAAAAGAAAATATTTAAAAACTTATGGTGAAGATTTAACAGCTAAGGCAGCCGATGGAAGAATAGACAAAGTTATTGGTAGAGAACGTGAAATAGATAGAGTAATACAAATTCTTAACCGTAGAACAAAAAATAACCCATGTTTAATAGGTGAGCCAGGAGTTGGTAAAACTGCAATTGCAGAAGGTTTAGCTTTAAAAATTGTAGAAGGTGAAGTACCTCCTAAACTTTTAGAAAAAGAAGTTTATTTATTAGATCTTACTGCTTTAATTGCTGGAACTCAATTTAGAGGTCAATTTGAAGGCAGAATAAAAAGTTTAATTTCTGAAGTAAAAGAAGCAGGAAACATAATATTATTTATAGATGAAGTGCATAATTTAGTAGGCACTGGTGATGCAGAAGGTACAATGAGTATAGCTAATATTTTAAAACCTGCTCTTTCTAGAGGAGAAATTCAAGTTATTGGTGCAACTACGTTTAATGAATATAGAAAGCATATTGAAAAAGATTCCGCATTAGAAAGAAGATTTCAACCGGTAGTAGTTAATGAACCTACGATTAACCAAACTGTAGAAATACTCTTAGGTATTAAGGAATATTATGAAAAATATCATAATGTTACCATTAGCGAAAATATTGTTAAAAAAGCTGTTGTTTTTTCAGAGAGATATATAAATGACAGATTTTTGCCGGATAAGGCGATTGACCTTTTAGATGAAGCTTGCTCTTGTGCTTCTTTAAGTAATGAAGATTTGAATAAATTTTTAAAATTAAAAAAAGATGTAAACAAAAATAATGAAGAGCTTGAATATTTAGAATCGCAAGAAGTTGTAAATTATGAGGAAGTAGCGACGGTTAAAGCTCAAGTTTTAAAAGCTCAAGAAGAAATAGATTCTTTAGAAAAACATGTGGAGAATATATATGTTAATGAAGATCATTTGGCTAAGGTTATTGAACTTTGGACTGGCATCCCTGCTTTAAAAATTAAGCAGAAAGAATTGAAAAAATTGTCTACTTTGGAAAGTGACATTAAGAAAAAAATTATAGGTCAAGATGAAGCTGTGAAAAGTTTAGTAAAAGCAGTAAAAAGATCTAAAGTTCAAATTAGACCCAATATTAGACCGGCTTCTTTTATTTTTGTTGGTCCTACTGGTGTTGGAAAAACCAAATTAGCTCAGGTTTTGGCTGATGAATTATTTGATGGCGTTGATAATTTAATTAGGCTTGATATGTCTGAATATATGGAAAAATTTTCAGTTTCACGTATTATTGGTTCTCCGCCAGGGTATGTTGGGTATGATGATGCAGGTCAATTAACTGAAAAAGTTAGAAGAAATCCATATTCGTTAATTCTTTTAGACGAAATTGAGAAAGCTCACAATGATGTTTTTAACTTATTATTGCAAGTCCTAGATGACGGAAGATTAAGTGACTCACAAGGTAGAGTTGTTAACTTTGATAATACAATAATAATTATGACTTCAAATGCCGGCTCTAACTTAAATCAAAACGGAATTGGTTTCGGTAGTGAAAACACTTCTATGGTTAAAACTAGAATTGATACTGCACTTAAACAAACTTTCCGTCCTG
>CAYPLT010000072.1:1322-4839 GCA_964411695.1 uncultured Candidatus Soleaferrea sp. | reverse complement strand
GTTTTATTTCACGTGCAAAATATTCTCTAGCTTATTTATTACTGTTTCGGTTGAAATTTTAAACAACTCTGATATTTGAGAATTATCTACACTACTTGCTGTAATTTTTTTTACATAAATTAGCTACCAAACTTTCTTCACCAATTAATTCACTTTAAAATGATATAGAATCTTGGACAGCACTAGTGTTTTGATTTATCCTAGGCTCCTGTGTATTAGTAACTTGAACAACGTCTGATTCTTCACTTGCATTTTGATTGTGACTTCCATTGTTTTCAGCGTCATCTAAATATTTTATTTTACTTTCTAGTCTCATATTAATTAAATTTATCTCATATGGTACATCCTTAAGTATAATTACTGATTCTAAGCTTGTAAAACAATAAAAAGCATTTTTATCTATTTTTGTTACCTTGTACTGTTTACCTTCTTTTTCTACAAACTCAGATATTTTCACTTCTGTTATGTCTTTAAACACACATTCTGTTAATGTGGCGTCTCCATCATTTAATGTATATTTACATTTATTACAAATATCATTGTCATATAATTCATTTTTGTTTTGTAATTCATCTTCTGACGCACCAAACACCTGTAAACTAGATGAACTTTTAGCTATTATACCTCCATCACGTTTTACCAATCCATATTGTACCAAGGTTTGTGAGCTTAATACACAAAATACAGCCGTTATTTGGGCCACTATTTTTTTATTTTCAACAAGCATATTGAAAAAGGCTAAAAATCTACTCTTCTTACATTATTTTCGATTTTTAGCCTATATTTTTTATTTAACTAATTATTTATAGATGTTTTACCTTCATTACTATCTACTTCAAATATTTTATTGCTTAGTCCCATTCTTTCTAAAATTGCCTTACATGGCGCATTTTTAGGTATATTTATTTTTTCCAACTTTTCACAATGCTCAAAAGCCCAATCACCTATGCTTGTTAATTTTTCAGATAAAGCTATGGTGTTTAACTCTCTACAATTATAAAAAGCACTTTTACCTATGCTTGTTACACTATTCGGTATAGTTATTGATTCTAAACTTTCACAATTCTGAAATGTACCTTCTTCTATACTTTCTACGCCTGCAGGTATATTTAATTTTTCTAACTTTTTACAACCACAAAAAGCCATCTCACCTATGCTTGTTATATTTTCAGATAGATTTACGATTTTTAACTTTTGACAATCAGAAAAAGCCCAATTACCTATGCTTATTACAGTTGCAAATATATTATATTTCTCTTCTATTTTTCCAGCAGGATACATAATTAATGTTTGGCAATCTTTAGAAAATAAAATTCCCTCTATAGATTTGTAATTTGGGTTATTTTCACCTACATTAATTGTTTTTAAACTATAACAAATATTAAAAGCATCATCTCTTATTAAGGTAACACTATTCGGTATAATTATTGATTCTAAACTTTTACATCCAACAAAAGCAGCATTATCTATTATTTTTACACCTTCAGATATATTTACTGATTGTAAAGTGCCACAATAACAAAAAGCATTTTCACATATTTTTGTTACACTTTCAGGTATACTATAATTATCTTTCATTTTACCAGCAGGATAATGAATTAATTGTGTACAACCTTTAGAAAATAAAACTCCCTCTTTAGATTCATAATTTTGATTATTTTTACTTACATTAATTGTTTTTAAACTATGACAAAAATTAAAACAACCCTTGCCTATGCTTTCTACATTTTCAGGTATAGTTATATTTTCTAAATTTTCACAACCACAAAAAGCACCTTTACCTATGCTTGTTAAATTTTCAGATAGAGTTATGCTGTTTAACTTGCTACAATAACCAAAAGCCCATTTACCTATGCTTGTTAAATTTTTAGGCAGGGTTATGATTTTTAACCCTCTACAATAGCAAAAAGCTTCTTCGCATATTCTTGTTACACTTTCAGCTATAACTACTGATTCTAAGTTTGTAAAATAATAAAAAGCATTTTTATCTATTTTTGTTACACTGTATTGTTTACCATTTTTTTCTACAAACTCAGGTATTTCCAATTCTGTTATATTTCCATCCATGCATTCTGTTAATGTCGCTTTTCCATCATTTAATGTATATTTACATCCATTACAAATATTATTGTCATCTAACTCATTTTTGTTTTGTAATGCATTTTCTGAATCACCAAAAACCTGTAAACTAGATGAATTTTTAGCTATTATACCTCCCTCACGTTTTAACAATCCATATTGTACCAAAGTTTGCGAACTCAAAACACAAAAACATGCCATAAGACTAGATATAATTTTTTTACTATCATTCATATTTTACTTCCCTTTCAATTTTTAAAAATTCAAATCAAATACTATAAACAATATTCACAATTTTATATTTATGAATTCAACATACAACTATATTATCATATCTTTGCGTTTTTGTAAAGTAGTTTACGAAACTTCTTGCATCAAAATAAATTTACAAAATATTTAAATATTTAAAAAACATAAAATCATACACAGCTTTTAATATTGAAATCACAGCTATTAAAATAAAAATAATAAAAAACTTTAAAAAATATCTCTTCAAACTAATATCGTTAACCACCCTATTTTTTAATGCATTGTAAATTCCGTTAGAAAAATTTATTGCCTCTTTCGTAGTTAAAATAATTATAATCATTAACAAAATATGAACTGGTATGTCTAGTAAAGCCTCATAAACCATTCCTCGCCAACCATAATTTATATAAATATAAGTTATAGCCAACCCACTACCTAAGCCTTTAAAAAACGGCACAAAACTCACAATAAAAGAAAAAACCGGCGAAAACCCTAAAATAAAAATCACAAATAAATATATGCTTGCAGAAGTAACATTAGATAAAAATAAATTTAAAATATCAGATTCTTGCTTATCTTGTATCAATCTGCTAAACCATTCAGTTAAAAAATCCACACTTTGTTCCTCACCTAGATAAATATAAAAAACAGATGTAAAAAAACCTAAAAATAAAATTAGCCATAAAACTACCGTCATAAAAGATTTTTTACTTTTCTTCGTCCTCCTATCGATTATCACTTTGACATTTTTTTCATTATCATTAATTACATTTTGTGAACTTTCTTTTTTATTTTCTTCCATCATTTTCCTCCTATCACTCTAAATAATCTAATTACTAAATGATATGAGGACAACTATAATTTTAGAATATCTCAAACTAAATTTAGAAAATATCAAAATTTTTATATTTATACAAATTTATTGTTTATGGTTTAATATTGAGTTAATATGTGATGTTGAAACATTAAATGACTGTATCTTCATTGTATTTGTAGACGAAGTTTTACTATTATTAATATTTGCATACTCTGGCAACTTTAGTGGTATTTCAAATGTAACAATATTTTTTTATTAACATAATCTTTAACAAAATAAAATTTTGCTTTTTTGTTTTCTGATTCTATGTTATAAATTTTAAATGTATTGTATGTTGTCGAATTTTCTTCTGATAAAAGTTCTTCATTAGCA
>CAYPLT010000072.1:0-1312 GCA_964411695.1 uncultured Candidatus Soleaferrea sp. | reverse complement strand
ATTTAAATCATATTCTTGTATTTCTGCGTAAATATCAAGACCTTTAGCTTTATTTCTAACTTCATTTATTCCTGATAAATCTTGAAATAAACCTAGAGTACGCTGTCAAGCTTGTTTATAATCTGTATTCCAAGTATTAAAGATTAGACACCAGTAATAACTTTCTCTACTTGTTCCAAAATAAGATTCATCTACTCCAGCTTCTTCCACTATGCTTTTTCCACACGCAACATACGCTCTGTTAAGAGCAACCACTAATTTTTGCAATCTACCTTTTTCATCTGTTAGAAGAGAATATGCTGTTTTATATTTATTAGCTTCCCCTAGATATTTTTTTACTGTGTCGCTTTTATTAATATCATAACATTTTGTTGCTACTTCTATAGCTTTGTTAACTAGCCCACTCATGTAAGTTGAATGGTTATAGCTATTGTCACCAAACGTCACAGTTATAATGTCATTCCAACATGCATTGGCATCTTCCTTATTTGGTTGGTCTTCTATATAAGCTAATTCTTCCTTAATATGATTTATATATAATTGATCAATCTTAATTTCATCTACTACATTTAAAATTGTTGTTAAAGAGCTTTCAGTTTTCATTTTTAAATCAAACCTTGAAAGTTTGCCTGTCTCCTTCTTTTCTAAAAAAGCACCTGCATTTTTGATATATATATAGGGTCATACGGTGAATTTTTTCCCATCAACTCATCTGCCGTAACTAATTGACTTGTATTTACATTTTTTACACCTAAAAGTTCTAACACTTCATTTAATTCATCTTTTTACACATTTTCAGAACATTCTATTTCATACTTAAATATTGCTTCATTAAGCGTAGCAGAAGTACCTGAAATTTCTGCGCTTGCTACTCCTGTAGAATTAGCACCCTCCATGTGTGAAAAGTCTGCTTGGCGCCAAGATTTTTAAGCATATACCTGTAATCACAAAAACTATTCCTATAATTATTTTTTTACTATTTTTCATTATAAAAAACATCCCTTCTCTTTTTAAATATAATGTTATCTTTTATTTGTGATTTTATTTTCCAAGAAATACCATTTAATGGTAAATATGTATAAAATAAATTAAATATATAAATATAATATCATATTTTAAAAAGTTTGTCAATCAACATAAAAATCATATTAACCATCAAAAAATCCCTCAATTGCTATGTTCATCACAACGTTTGAGAGATTTTTTTTATTTATATTTTCTTCTTAACCAAGCATCTTTTGCCCATAAACGCTATTCCATATTTCATTATGTTTTTATACCCTTGTTTTTTGAGATGTGTTTCATACTGTTT
>CAYPLT010000071.1:0-4889 GCA_964411695.1 uncultured Candidatus Soleaferrea sp. | reverse complement strand
TGTTAAAGTTGTAACCAAAACGCGTTCATTTTTTTCAATTCGTTTATTAATTTCTGATATTAAATCGTCAATTTGGCCTTCAATTGGTTTAACTGTTATTATTGGATCTAATAGTCCAGTTGGTCTTATAATTTGTTCAACAACTTGTTTACTTTTTTCTTTTTCAAACTCTCCGGGGGTTGCACTGACGAATATGATTTGATTCAACTTGGAGTAAAATTCATTAAAATTAAGCGGTCGGTTATCGTACGCTGAAGGTAAACGGAACCCGTATTCAACTAAATTAGTTTTACGGGCTTTATCTCCACCAGACATAGCACCGATTTGCGGTATAGTAACATGAGATTCATCAACAACCAATAAAAAGTCGTCATCAAAATAATCTAATAAAGTGAAAGGTGTGCTACCTGGTGCTCGTCCGGAAAGAATTCTGGAGTAATTCTCAATACCTTTGCAAAAACCAATTTCTTTTAGAGTTTCTATGTCGTAATTGGTTCTTTCTTTTATTCGTTGGGCTTCGATTAATTTATTATTTTCTTCAAAATATTTAACTCTAATATCAAGCTCTTTTTTTATGTCGTCTATTGATTTTTCTAACTTTTCACGTGGAATTAAGTAATGAGATGCAGGGTAGATGCAGACGTGGGAAAGAATATTTTTAGTTTCACCTGTTATGGCATTAACTTCAGAAATTTTCTCTATTTCATCGCCCCAAAATTCAATTTTAATAGCTAATTCACCAGAATAAACGGGAAAGATTTCTACAATATCTCCTTTGGCTCTAAATTTATTTCTTGTGAAACTTATATCATTTCTTTCATATTGTAACTGAATCAATTCGTTTAGCAAATCATCACGATTTTTATTTTGACCTGGTCTTAAAGAAAGAACCATATTTTTATAGTCAATTGGGTCTCCAAGGGTATATATGCAAGAAACACTGGCAACTACGATGACATCTCGGCGTTCACAAAGCGAAGATGTTGCAGAGTGCCTTAGTTTTTCAATTTCGTCATTAATAGAACTGTCTTTTTCAATGTAAGTGTCGGTGCTTGCAATATAAGCTTCTGGCTGGTAATAGTCATAAAAACTGACGAAATATTCTACCGCGTTTTCAGGGAAAAATTCTTTGAATTCACTGCAAAGCTGAGCAGCAAGTATTTTGTTATGTGCTAAAACTAAAGTAGGTTTATTAATTTGTGCTATTACGTTGGCCATTGTAAAAGTCTTACCAGAACCTGTGACGCCAAGCAAAGTTTGTTCTTTATAGTTATTTCTAAGACCTTCAACAAGCTTAGATATGGCTACAGGTTGGTGACCAGTGGGTTTATATTTTGAGACTAATTTGAATTTATCCATATTTTTCAACATCCATTCAATAAGAGACATTGTCCCGTTATTTAAAAAACGATGGTGGTGTTAGCCTACGTAGGCTTTCAGTCGGCGAGGATTGTATCTTCTGCTGAAAGCTGATATATTGAATTGGCCATCTTTGAGATGGGGAACATATCTTGTCGCCGTTATTTTATATTAATTTCATTTAACCCATATAATCCTGTTTTTTGTTTGAGAATAAAGTCAACTGCGGTTACTGCGCCTTTAGCAAATATTTTTTTAGAAAAAGATGTATGAGATAATGTTAAGACTTCATCACCGATGTTAAATATTACATCATGTTGACCAGTTATATTTCCTGCTCTTATAGAGTGAACTCTTATTTCATTTTTATCACGTGGTTCATTTAAATTGAAAGAATTATTCGAAACAATTTTTTGAGACTTATAAAGAGAATCTGATTTTGACTTAATTAAATTTGCAATTAGAGACGCTGTACCACTTGGAGCATCAACTTTAGCATGGTGGTGATGTTCTATTATGTCTATTTCGCAAATGTCGTTCGCTGAACTGATGAGTTTATTACATAAATTGGTTAATAAGTTTATGCCGATTGACATATTGACTGACCAAAAAATTGGTATTTTTTTTGAGGCTTGAATTAGAACGTCTTTGTCTTTTTCGCTTATGTCTGTAGTGCCTAAAACTAAAGGAGTAACGGTTTGTAGACAATAATTTAAAGAAGATTTTAAAGCCGATGTGTTAGAAAAGTCAATAACAACATCACAAATCACATTGTTTTCTATTACATCTTCTACACAATTGTAAATTTTATACGGCTGATTTTTTAAGTAATTTTCTTTTATATCAAGCCCTGCTATGATTTGGTAACTATCAAGTTCATTAATATACTCACTTATTTCAGAGCCTAACCTACCTAAACACCCAGTTAGAAAAATATTTACCATTTTGGCAACACTCCTCAGCTTAATTTATTTGTGTGATTTTTTAATATGGGATAAAAATGTTTTCAAATCTATCATGAAGTTAATTAGCTTATTAGTTAAAGGCTTAAAGGTTAAATTAAATTCGCCAGCTAATTCATCTAGCTGACCATTAAAGCCTTTTTTGAATCTATATAGTCCATAAAGATGGTTAGATTTATCTGAAATATCACCGGAAACGCCTTGAAAATCATAAACATAACAACCAGTTTCGACTGCCCATTTAATCATCTCCCATTGAATTAAATAATTTGGCATAACATTTCTGTGATTATTGTCAGAAGCACCATAAACATAACAAGTTTGACCGGCGTAGTTTGTAGTTATGGCTCCTGCAATTGGTTTATTTTCATAAAATGCCATATATAGTCTTATGTTATCACCAAAAGCATCAAGCATTCTTGCAAAATAACTTCTCGGTCTAACATTAAATCCATCTCGTTGCCCAGTTGTTTTCATTATTTTTATAAAATCATCTAAATATTCTTTACCGCAAATTTTGATTTCTACATTATGTTTTTGAGCTACTCTAATATTATATCTGGTTTTGCTGTGAAAATTAGCAAATAATTCATCAGCAGAGCGGTTATTTATATATAGACGGTAATTAAATCTAGATTGTATTGTTTCGAAATTATTGCCACCTGTGAAGTGAGAAAAGCCTAATTTTGTAGCTATATTTATAAAATCTTTGTCAGAAATTAAAATGTTGGGGTCCATTTTAAATAAATGGGCATTGCGTTGTTTTGCTAAAACTTTAATTTCAGCCATCAAATCGGCTAAGACTTCTTTGTTATGAAGGTCACATACAGGACCTCTAGGGCTGTATAAAAATGATGTTTTAAACCCTGGTATTTTTTGTATTAGAATTAAAAGACCGCCAATTATTTTGCCATTATTATCACGTGAAACAATAATTTCATGGTCCCAATTGTTTTTTACATCTACCCATTTTACAGATTGATAGAACGAGCCATAAGGGCTGTTAGATACAAAGGATTCATACTCAGAATAATTATTTTTAGGTAATATTTCAGCCATTATTTTATAAAACCATCCTTTTTATAAATTTGTTTTAATAATATGAAATAAAAATGAATGATATAACTTTTTACTATGTAAGTTATAGTAGTAACATTTTGTGTAAGTAATGTAATTTTAATTTTTGAATTATTCTTTGGTTTATATGGTAAAATATATTATAATATATTTTACCATATAAATTATATAAAGTCAAAAGGTATAAAATAAAGATGTAAAATATATAAAGTATTTACTTTTTATTTAATAAGTGATATAATTAAGTATATTATTAGGTGAGATATGGGGTGATAATTATGAATATAAATGAACCAGACCCTTATGGGTGTAAATTGTAAAAATAGACTGTATTTGTAAAGTCCATTTTGTTGAAACTACATTTATGGTCTAAATTAAGCAAATAAAAATGTTTATAATTGAAGGATGTAGATTGAGCGATGATGGATTTTTATAAAACAGTAAGCAATAGAATGGTTCAGATAAAAGCGATAGAAGATGGATGTTGGATAAATATGGTTAACCCAACACAAGAAGAAATTGATTTTGTGGTTGATAAATTAAATATTGAAAAATCATTTTTAAATGCGGCATTGGATGAGGAAGAATCTTCAAGGATAGAAAGTGAAAATGGACAAACTTTAATTATTGTTGATGCGCCTATTACAGAGCAACAGACAGACCATACGATTATGTATTTAACCATGCCTGTAGGTATTATTATAGCCGATAAAAATATTATAACGGTAACATTGAGAGACCATGAAATTTTACATGAAATAGCAGATGGTAAAGTTAAAAACATACATACAGTTTTAAAAACAAGATTTGTTTTTATTTTGTTACTCAGAATTGTTTCTAGATTTTTGCAGTATTTGAGGCAGATAGACAAAATTCAAAGCGTTATGGAAAGGCAACTACAACAGTCGATGAAGAATAAAGATTTGTTTCAGATGTTAGGGCTTGAAAAATCGCTTGTGTATTTTTCAACAGCATTGAAAGCTAATGAAGTAACTTTAGAAAAAATTTTAAGAGGTAGGATTCTTAAGTTGTATGAAGAAGATCAAGATATTTTAGAAGATGTTTTGATAGAAATAAAACAGGCAATAGATATGACTAGTACTTATTCTGGAATTTTGTCTAGTACGATGGATATTTTTGCATCTATTATTTCAAATAATTTGAACATAGTAATGCAGTTACTTACTTGTGTAACGGTTGTGTTGACGGTGCCAAATATCATAACGGGATTTTTTGGCATGAATGTTAAATTGCCTTTTCAAAATGATGGATATATTGGAACCATAATTATTGGGGGCTCTATTTTATTAGTTATGATTATTGTGTGGAAAATGTTGGATAAAATGGGCATATTAAAAAAATAGTATTTTGCATAAATTCTGGTTTTGGGAAATTTTTTACGACCACATACCATCCCACAGTCAGTTTCGTAACATATGGAAACAGTGGACACAAGATGCCCAAAGAGCGAGTGATTTCCAGACGAAAGGG
>CAYPLT010000070.1:0-4968 GCA_964411695.1 uncultured Candidatus Soleaferrea sp. | reverse complement strand
GATGTAAGTGTTAGAATTAATGATAATTTTAAGCTTATAATGCATATTGATACTGATGAGTCTAATGCTGCTTGTTGCAATAAAGAAACATATGGTGAAATAATAAAAAAATATCATGAAAAATCAAAATAATATAATTAAGTCACAACACGTAACTCACCCGTTTAAACCGGTATTTAATGAAAATTCATTAGTTTTGATTTTGGGTAGTTTTCCTTCTGTAAAATCAAGAGAAGAAAATTTTTATTATGCAAATACTGGTAATAGATTTTGGAAGTTAATAGCGCATTTTACAAAAACTGACCCCTTACCTACAACTGTAAGTAGCAAAAAAGAAATGCTTTTAAAAAATAAAATAGCGCTATGGGACGTTATAAAAAGCTGTGACATAAATAAATCTAGTGACAGTAGCATAAAAAATGTTAAACCCAATGATATATCTAAATTAGTTTTAAAAACAAAAATAAAAAATGTTTTTATTAATGGTTCTAAGGCATATAATCTTTATATGAAATATTGCTGTGATGATATTAATATTGATGTATTTAAATTACCGTCTACAAGCGCAGCTAATGCTAAGTATAGTTTTGATGAATTATTGATAGAATGGTCTATAATAAAAAATATGATTTAATTGTTCAGTGATTAAGCTAAAAATTATTTAAAAAAATATTATTGCAATCTATTGATTTTTTGATTTTAATTGTTTATAATAAGTCGTGTCAAGTTATTTTTAATTTTATAAAAGGTGGTTATTAAAGTGTTAAAAAATTTTAAATTTATCTTTGCATCTTTTTTGTTTGTAATGACGGTATGTACAGTGGGGTTCACAAGTTTTGCTGCACAAGAACAACCAGTTGAAGACACTAGCGTTGTTACCAAAGTTGAAGAACATAGTATTGGCCAAGGGTTAGGTTACATTGCGGCAGCTTTAGCTATAGCTGTTGGTTCACTTGGTGCTGGTCATGCTGTTGCAGCTTCAGTTCCTGCTGCCTTAGGCACATTTAGTGAAGATAAAAGCACATTTGGTAAAATTCTTATATTAGTTGCACTGGGCGAAGGTATAAGTATATTTTCTTTTGTTATATCGATGGTAATTGCTTTAGCGCTAGGTAAATAATTGTTATTGATGAAGTGGTGTTAATATAAATATGAAATTTTTTCTTATAAGTGATAATCTAGATAGTTGCACAGGCTTTAGGTTGGCTGGTGTAGAGGGTGTTGTAGTTGATACAAAGGATAGTTTAACTAAACATTTGAATAATTGTATTAACGATTCTGAGATAGGAATAGTACTCATAACTAAAAAATTAGTAGATTTAGATAGAGATAGAATATATGATTTAAAATTAAAAATGTCTAAACCACTAATTGTTGAAATTCCTAGCCCAGATTCACCGTTTCAGTTAACCAATTCTATTACAAAGTACATTAGAGATGCCATAGGAATTAAAATGTAGTAAATAAAAAGATTAAATGAGGTATTTATAATGAGTACAACAGAACAAAAAATTAAAAAAATAGAAGATATTATTTTACAAAAAGCCAGTGCAAAAGCAGATAGCATAATTTCTAAAGCTATGGCACAAAAAAGAAATTTGCTAGAAGAAAAAGAAATGGAATTTCTTCAAAAAAAATATAAAGAAATTAATACAGCAACACTTGATATTAGAAGAAAAACAACACAGTATATTTCGAGTTTTGAAATTAAAAATAAAAAAAGGATGTTACTAAAAAGAGATGATTTTTGTAATAGAATTTTTGAAAATGTGTTTATTAAACTGTGTAATTTCACAACACAAGAAAAGTATGTAGATATGTTCCAAGAAAAGTTGAAAAATATTAACTATCAAGATTTATCTGTTATTAATTTTTATATCAAAAAAGGAGATAAAGCGCTTAGTGATGTTATTATTAGTAGGTTCGGAGCAGATGTTTCCATAATTGAAGATAATGATATTAAAATTGGTGGATTTAGGTCTGTTAATAAATTTACTGGTTTGTGTTTAGATGAAACTTTTGACAATAAATTAGGTGAGCAAAAGTCGTGGTTTTATAGCAACTCTAAATTATTTTCTTTTTAATTTTTTAATCATTTAATAGGGAGAATTTTAAAGGATGAGTCAGTCGAATATAGCACCAACAAAAGGTAATTTAATTAATACAAAAAAAACATTGGCTCTTTCACAGTTAGGTTATGATTTACTTGACAGGAAGAGAAATATTTTGATTCGCGAGCTTATGTTTTTGATTGATGAAGCTAAACAAATAACTGGAGAAATAGAATCTGTTTATGAAAATGCATATCTTAGTTTGCAAAAATCTAATATTGCTCTTGGTGTTTGCGAAGACATAGGTGATGGTATAGATATTGAAGATAGTATAGAAATTTCTTTTAAAAGTGTTATGGGGGTTGACATACCAACAGTAACAATTGACAATGAGCAAAAAATTGATGTTTGTTATGGTCTTTATAGTACTAATTCTCAATTTGATGAAACATTTATTTCTTTTCAAAATTTAAAAAAATTAATGGTTAAAATGGCTCAGATAGAAAATAGTGTTTATAGAATTGCGATTGCAGTAAAAAAAACTCAAAGTAGAGCAAATGCGTTAAGTAATATTATTATTCCTGATTTTGTCGAAAATGTAAAATATATTACCGATGCTTTAGAAGAAAAAGAGCGTGAAGAATTTTCGCGCATGAAGGTTATAAAGAAAAAATCTATATAAAAAATGAAAAATATGGATGAAGGATTGAATATTTATAAATTAAAATAAATTGCATAAAATATTATGATATTTTAGTTTATGAATTTGTTTATGATTAATTATTTTAATAAGTAATAAAATCGTCCAGAAACATTTTTTGTTAATGGGCGATTTCCGTTTAGTAAAATAATATAGGTTATTTTTCAACTTTATGGTTAAAATAATTTAGTTATTATTAAAAGGATTTTTTAGAAAGCTGGTATGAATTAAATGATATATTTGGATAATGCTGCTACTACACGTATTTCCGATGAAGTTTTGGAAGCTATGTTACCTTATTTGAAAGATGAATATGGTAACCCTTCAAGTTTTTATGATTTTGCTAAAAATAGTAAAAAGGCTGTAAATGGTGCTAGAATGACTATTGCAAAAGCAATTAATGCAAAAGAAAACGAATTATATTTTACATCTTGTGGTTCTGAAGCAGATAACTGGGCAATTAGAGGGGCAGCTTATTTAGGAGAACAAACAGGTAAAAAGCATATTATCAGTTCTCAATTCGAGCACCATGCTGTGTTACATACATTAGAATATTTAAAAAAATATGGTTTTGAAATAACTTTATTGCCTATTACAACAGATGGATTTGTAGATGTAAATGAGTTAAGAAAATCTATTAGGGAAGATACATGCTTAGTAACTATAATGTATGCTAACAATGAAATAGGAACCATTCAGCCGATTAAAGAAATAGGTGACATTTGTAACGAAAAAAATGTTTTATTTCATACAGATGCTGTACAAGCTATGGGTAATATTTTAATAAATGTTGAAGAAAATAATATAGATATGTTATCTATGTCTGGGCATAAAATTCATGCACCTAAAGGTGTAGGAGCTTTATACATACGTTCAGGAGTTAATATACCGAATTTTATTTTTGGTGGAGCTCAAGAATTTGGACGTAGAGCAGGAACAGAAAATGTAGCATCTATTGTAGGTTTTGGAAAGGCTATGGAGATAGTTCAAAACAATCTTAAAAAAAATAATAAATATGTTTTATCGCTTAGAAATCAATTAATTGATTATCTTTTAAAAGAAATTCCAAAATCTAGGCTAAATGGAGACAGAGAAAAAAGATTACCCGGAAATATTAATATTTCATTTGAAGGCGTTGAAGGAGAATCTATTTTACTTCTTTTACAGCATAACGACATTTGTGCTTCAACCGGTTCTGCTTGTACATCTGGTTCACTTGACCCTAGCCATGTTTTATTGTCTATCGGACTAAAACATGAAGTAGCACATGGTTCTTTGAGGTTAAGTATTTCAGAAATGAATACACAAGAAGAAATTGATAAAGTTAAAGAAGTATTGCCTAAAATTATTAAAAGATTAAGAAATATGTCACCTATTTGGTGTGATTAATTATTCATTGAAGGGAGTTTAAGGCAAATGCAGTATAGTGAAAAAGTTATGGATCATTTTTATAATCCTAGAAATATTGGAGAGATAAAAAACCCAGATGGCATCGGAGAAGTTGGAAATGCTAAATGTGGCGATATTATGAAAATGATGATTAAAGTTGACAATGGCATTATTACAGATGTTAAATTTAAAACATTTGGATGCGGGGCTGCCATAGCTACTAGTTCTATGGGTACAGAACTGGTAAAAGGTAAAACTTTAAAAGAAGCATGGAAGCTTAGTAACCAAGCTGTAGTTGAAGCACTTGATGGATTGCCTCCTGTTAAAATACATTGTTCAGTTTTGGCAGAACAAGCAATAAAAGCAGCAATTAAAGATTATTGCAATAAAAATGGGTTAGATTGTGATGCGATAGTTGCAGACATTTAAATTTTTTAATAAAAATTATGAAAATATATTGATTTTAGATAAGATATTATGGTATAATATATATGTGTTCTGAATTAATCGATAAAGTGTAGTTTTTATAATCCAACATTTTATAATAAGGGAATCTTACTCTTGTAGTTGATTGCAGACCTCCCGTTTTTACGGACGAAGGGAGCGTGAACCTACAAGGAAGATACCCACCTGTCTTTAGATGGGTTTTATTTTACTACATTGCGATAATTTGGAACTTTTTTGTTATTTGAAAATTTTAAATCTATGATCAATTATTTAATGGTAAAAGGAGAAGTTACTCTTGAGCGTAGATTGGTACAGTAGAACAGAATTGTTAATTGGCAAAAACAATTTACAGAAGCTAAAAAATGCTAAAATTGTAGTTTT
>CAYPLT010000069.1:0-4984 GCA_964411695.1 uncultured Candidatus Soleaferrea sp. | reverse complement strand
AATCACCCCTTATAGGGGTGGAGCAAACCACCGGTTGAACCGGTGGTTTTGATTTAAAGATTATTTTATTATTACGGCAATGTACATTGAGTGTGGAACTTTAAATGTAAATTTATTTGATTGGTTATTTTCTATTTTTTGAGCAGCTAATTTTTCACATTCGCTGACATTTAAGTTTTTAACTTCCTCTAATGAAAGAGTTTTGCCGTCTGCAGTTACTACTTTACCGTCCATTGAGACAAACATTATGTAAGCTGTTTTACCAATGCAGTTGCTTAAAGTTATTGATGGGTCTTCACTTGGTACAGATAAAAATTCACCGAGGAAGGCAACGGATGTGTCACCTAAACCTGAAAGCATTTTAGTTAATGGAGTAGCAACCTTTTCGTTATTCTTGATTGAAGAAAGTTTTGCATCTGTTAATAACGAAGATGAAGTTATTGACGAGTACAATTGAGCACCACCAAAGTTTGAACCAGCTTCATTGTCTGATGATATACCTTCATTATCTTTAGATGTGCCACCAAGTTGAGTAATACCGTCTTGGAGAACGCCAATAGTACCAGTTACAGAAGTGTTAGTACCAGTGCCTGATGTGCCAGTGCTAGATGTAGTGTCGGATATTGCAAAAGAATATGTATAATCATGTTGATTTTCTTGAACAGTCTGAATGGTTTCTTGTGTTGAGAAAATATTTTTATTGTCGATGTGTAATAATCTTCCTACTTCATTTTTAACATCGTCGATTGATGATTGAATATCGAAGAAATCTGACGGCAAGTATAGTGTTGAGTTAATAGGTTTTACTATAGAATTATCAATCAATTCTGAAGAACTAAATGAATAATTTATTCCATCTTCTTCTGTTTTGAATATTGTATCATCATATCTAAAGTTGAACGTTACTTTAGTTAATGATTTACAATCATGGAACACGTGTGTTCCAAAAGTGTTTCTATTACTGGTACTATCGAGTTTAGGCATAGAAATTGTTATTTCATTACAGTCTGTTTCTGCAAACGCATAATCTCCAATATATGTGATTGTACCAGGAAGTGAAATAACTGTTATATTATTACAACCCTGGAATGCAGAATTACCAATTTGTGTTATTGAATCAGGAATAGTAACTATTTTTAATGTTTGGTTATCTTTGAAAAGCCCATCTCCAAGTTTTTTAATAGGATATGTCTTTTCAATTCCGCCAACTTTTATTTTAATTTCACTAGGAATAGATTTTGCTTCTATAACGCTAGGACATTGATTAAATTTACTAATAATAGCATAATCAATAATCTTATTATCATCTAAGAATGAAAAATTAAATTCTGGAGTTACCAAATTCGCAAAATTAACTGTACCAACTTTAGTATTTGCAAATGCATCATTTGCTATAATACATGTATTATCATCATTGACATTTTGATAGAGAGTAGGTTTTATTAATAATGTGTCAAGTTTCTTAACATTAGAAAAAGCTTTTGAACCAATTTCTCTTACAGTTGATGGAATAACTAAATTTGTATAAATGGCACTGCCATACGTACTATCTTCTACTTTAGCTGCAAAAGCTAGAGCACCAATAGTTTTTAACCCTTCATTCAATGTTATTTTTTCACATCTTCCAGCATCAGAGAATGCACCTTCTTTAATATTTTTTACTCTAGATGGTATGTTTAGTTGTTTTATTTGCTCGCAGTATTTAAATGCATATTCATCAATATCAAGATCTACGCCGTCGGTTTCGTTTGGTTGTTGACCATAGAAGTATAGATTATATATAGAGCTTTTATCATCTTGGAATGCATTTTTACCTATTGTTTTAACATTTTTAGGAATATAAACGTGATATAGATTACAGGAATGAAATGCATGATCACCAATTGTTTCTAACTTATCAAGACCATATAATGAATATAATTTTGTGTTTTCTGAATCCAATAAGAATGAATTTGGATCTTGAGATGGAGCATCTGGTTTAAATAATGTGCGACTAACAGTAGTATGTAATGGCTTTGATTTGGAAGTTGTTCCTTTTTTTGAATTTGTTATTTCTTCTGCAAAGGCATAGTCGCCAATTTTTGTTAAATTCTTACAGTCATTTATATTACATTCTGATAATAGTGGGCAAATATAGAATGCTCTATCACCAATTATTGACAATTGATTTTCTGTTTGTGAATTAAATACAACTGATTTTAATGCTGGACAATTTGTAAAAGCTTCTGATTCAATTGTTACTAAGCTTGTAGATTTTGTTAAATCTACAGATTCTAAAATTGGACAATCAGCAAAAGCTCGTGCACCTATTGATGTTAAATATTTCGGTGTTTTAATTGATTTTAATATTTTACATTTTTCAAAAGCACCAGGTTTAATTTTTGTGACTTCCATGTTTGCAGCTTTATCATCAATGGCAACTTCTACAGATTCTGGAATTGTTATTGTTTCACCTTTATAATTTATACCATTTAAATAATTTTCGTCAAAACCAGCGACTACAGCAGTTACAGTATTTTTTTGGATGTCATAATCTACTTCGTATCTTATACCATTCACAGTTGTTGAAGACACAAAATGTTGAGTACAACCAACTCCAGGAAAAGCATTTGCTGGATAAAGTTCGGATCTATTAACAAGTACATAATTGAGATTTTTACAACCTTCAAAAGCATTCTGTTCAATTGTTTCTACAGTGGCTGGAATAGATATCATTTGAAAACCGCAATTAGCAAATGCATTATATTTAATTGTTGTAACAGTGTAAGGAATAACAACTTCAGTTAAGTTAGAGCAACCGGCAAAAGATTGTTCACCAATTGTTTTTAAACCAGGTAAAATTGTTAATTTCTTTAACTTTGCATCTGTGTTTCCGTTACCGCCAATTATGTATATACCTAATTCTTTAACACTAGATGGAATAGTTAATTCTTCAATATTGTAATCTTTGCCAAAGGCAAAGCTATCAATTTTTTCTAACTGAGCATTTGGGTCAAAAGTAACTTCTGACAAAGCTGTACATTTATAAAAAGCATGTTTATAAATTTTTTTGACTGATGCAGGAATATATAGTTTTTTTAATTGAGTACATTGACTAAAGGCACGTTCTCCTATTGACTCTATAGAAGAATTAGAAGCCCAAGTAATTGTAGATAAATCTGAGTTTGCAAAAGCGTAAGACCCTATTGTTTTTAATGTTGCAGGAAATGATATTTCATTAAATTTGCAATACATATCTGGCTCTTTTTGTAGATCATCTATTCGACCTATAAAAGCAGAATCGCCGATTTCTTCTAGTTGCGTATCTTGTAAGTTAATATGCTTTAAACTATTACAATATTCGAACGCATTATCACCAATAACAGTTAGTTGTGATGATGGAGAAAAGTACACTGTCTCTAATTTGAAGCAGTAATAAGTTTTATGATCATCTTCATCATAATATGAACCAAATGCACTATCTCCGATTTTTGTTACTGTTTTAGGAATATTTATCGATGTTAGATTTTCGCATCCAGCAAATGCTCCACTGGAGATGGTTTTTAATGAATCTGGTAAATTAACTCTAGTTAAATTTAAACAACCTTTAAATGATTCATCATATATCGTTTCGATGCCATTTGATAATGTAAGAGTTTCTAATCCAGAATATTCGAAAACTTTTTGTCCCATACTTGTTACATTAGGCGGTATTGTGATTTTTTTTAACGATGTACAACCTGCAAATGCTTTGTTGCCTATAGACTTAAGAACAGATGAATCGACCTTATTAAAAGTAAAATTGTTTAATTTATCGCATTTGTAAAAAGAATATTCCATAATGGTTTGTAATTGCTGAGGAATTTCAATTTGTTCTAGTTCGTTACATTCGGCAAAGCAATACCTACCAATAGTTTTTATATATTGAGTTAACCCGATAGATGTAATATTACAACCGCTGAAAGCATATTCATTAATTAATGATGCTTCTGAAAATCCATTAAAATCGACTGATGTTATTTTTTTACAAGCTTTTATGTAATTATCGTAATCGTCTAAATTTAGTGTTGAGTCTGTTATATTAACTATGTATTTTTCGAATTCTTCTTTTGTCATGTTGCAATCAAAAGCATGTGCGCCAACAGCTCTAACATTATAAGTTTGTATACCAAATGATACATTATTTGGAAATATCAATTTAACTTTTTTACATGTTAAAATTTTATCAATAGCTTTTTTAGAAAAACCGTTAACTTGAGAAACAGTTATGTGATTGTTGGTTTCGGAAAATGCATCAAACCCTCGTTCTGTAAAGTCAGATGTTTGAGAAACTGTAAAGTATGTTTTATATTCTAAATTTTTTTTTGAACTACCATTAGCATCAATTATTAGTTCTTCTGTTGTTTCAATATCTTCTGGCTTGCCACTGTTGTCAAAATTTCCTTCAGAAGCACCAAAAGTAGCATCAGAACCACCAATTGTACCAAATGATAAATAAGAAGAATTTAAAGGACTGCCATAATAAAACAACATTTGAGCTGTGGAAGCTACTAAAGAAGTAGATAAAACACATGCTCCCATTTTTTTAATATTTATTTTTTTTAATGAATCCATAAAATGTAACTCCTTTATCTTAAAATGTTTTTAATATAAAAATGTATACATTGAACATATATAATTTTAAAATAAAATAAAAAGAGGATGAAATCACTATTTTGCGTTTTATAAATGAAATTAAAATGCAAAACCTATGTTTATATCCAATGATAATTAGCTTATCTAATTAGCATTATATCACGCATAAATATGTTTGTCAAGATATTTTTTTATTATTTTATTAATTTTTTTTATGCAATATTATATAATAATGTAAAATAATGAGTTAAATGTAATTATTTGTAAAAAACATGCTTTTTTGGTAAGAATTCGAAGAAATAAATAAAACAAAAGGAGAGAAAGGGTAGGGAATAAAAGTGTGAAGAGGTAGAGAGAGAAGAGAGTAAAA
>CAYPLT010000068.1:0-4996 GCA_964411695.1 uncultured Candidatus Soleaferrea sp. | reverse complement strand
ATCTAATGATAATATATTTGATAATTTTTTTAAATTTAATATGTAATCATATAGTTGATAAGATTTTAAATTTAAACAACTATCTTCTTTGATTGCTTGGAAAAGCGAAGAGGTATTATAAGTTTTTAATTTTAATATTTCATCTGGAGAGAATGATGCTATATCAGACATCATGACTGCCATTATGTTTATATCATCTAAAGGGTTATTAATTACTTTTAAAAATGATATAATTGTGGAAATTTCAGGAAGTTCAAAAAAATTATTACTGTAATTTGCAGCTAAAGGAATATTTAAATCTTTAAAAGCTTTAACAAAATATTTTATTTTTTCATTTGGTGATCTTAATAAGATGCAAAAATCACTATACTGCACATCTGTTAATTTGTCATCTTTATTAATTGTTATTTTATTTTCAACCATTTCTTTAATTTTTAGAGCTATGTATTTAGCTTCGTTATAAAGTTTTTCTTCGTTTGAAACTATGTTGGTATTTGTTAAAAAATGTATTTCAGTTAAAGAGTGATCGTTGCTAGATTTTTGTTTAGTGGGTATTAAAAATTGACTTTCATCATAATTAATTTCGCCAATTTCTTCTGACATTAACTGGTTAAAGACAAAATTTATAAATTCTGTTACTTCTGGTTGACTTCTAAAATTTTGGGTTAAATATATTTTAGCTGGGAAGTTTGTGTTATCAAAATTAGTATAATATTTATTTTTGGTTATAAAAAGTTCAGGCATAGCTTGACGAAACCTATATATACTTTGTTTTGCATCACCAACCATAAATAAGTTTGTTTCATTGTTAGATATAGCTCTAAATATATATTCTTGAATTAAATTAGTATCTTGATATTCATCAATAAAAATTTCTTTAAAATTTTTAGAAATGTTTTTAGCTATTTGTGAAGATGTAATTGAACCATTATTGTTTTCTAGCAACAAAATTGAAGCTAATTGTTCTAAGTCTGAGAAATCTACAAAATTTTTTGAGTGTTTTAATTCAGCATATTTTTGGCCAAACCGATTAATTATTTCAAATAATAAATCAACAAATTCATATGTATATTTTATGTCTAATTTTAATTCATCAGTGCTACAACAAAAATAATTAGTTTTCAAATTCTTAATTATTTCTTTAAATTGGTCATGACGATTTCTAATATTTTCTTTTATTATTGGGTCAGTATTTTTTTTTGCACGTGGAAGAGCAGAGGCTTTATAATCTTTAAGAAAAGAATAAGCTGAAGACCATTGACTATTTTTTATGAACGAAATTAAATCATCAATTAAAATTAATTTTTCATTAAAATTAATTTCATAGTTGCTGTAATTTTCTAAATTTGAAGATAAGTCAAGACATTCAAGAATTAAAACTTTAGCTTTTTGAGCTAGATCTAATCCATATTTATATATTATTGTTATAAAATTAACTTGATTTTTATTTGAGTTATTTATTTTTAAATAATGTTGGTAAGATTCTAAGGATTGTTTCATCCATTCATTTGGAAATGGCAAAGATTGCAAAAAATCAAAAATATTTTTTATAATGCTAAATAGTTTATCTGAGTTATATATTGTATCAGTTGTTTTTAATATGTTGTCAAACGTAGGATAATTATAAAATTCATCAATAACATCTAAAAATGCTTGATGTTTCATTAAATTTGCTTGATATTCATTGCAAATTTTAAAATCTGCGCTAATTGTTAAAGTCTCAAAATTTTCTTTGATTATGCTTTGACAAAAAGAATGGATAGTACTGATATTGGCAGAATCTAGTAAAATTTGCTGTTTTTGTAAGTGTTCGTTAAAAGGGTCAGCAATTAAAAGAGAATTTATTTTTGAAGAAATTCGTTCTTTTATTTCTTCTGCTGCAGCGTTAGAAAATGTAACAATTAGGAGTTCATCTATGTTAATATTATTTTTAGGGTTAACAATTTTTTGTATTATTCTTTCGACCAAAACAGCCGTTTTTCCACTGCCTGCACCAGCAGAAACCAAAATAGTGCCACCACTTCCGTATATAGCTTGTTGTTGAAATTTGTTCCAATTCATTTTTTATTCCATTTAATAAAATTTTTTAAAATTTATTTGATTTTAAGTTTTGAATGTATTATAATATAATTATATCATTTTAGTTGTTTTTTAGAAAGGTTTTGAGATGGAAAAATTTTTTAAACCAAGTGATAAAAAAAATTTTATTATAGTTTTGATTATATTTTTATTTTTAGTTTTGTCAACTGCTTTGTATATTTGTTTTTTTGATTGTTCTAATAATGAAGAAAATTTAGAAATAAATCAAAATCAAGATGTACCTATGACTGAGGTGACAGAGTTTGAAAATGTGGTAGAAGAAGGACCATTGAGTGACAATAAGCAAAGTAAAGATGTTAACGATGATGATTTTACTTTTACTATTAATAAAACTATTATATTTAAAAATGCTAGTTCGTTGGGGAATGTAAAAATAGAAAACCCTAAATCTAATAAATATGATTTTTATGTAGAAATTAAGTTGAAAAATAAAGATGAAGTTGTTTATAAATCTCCGATTTTAGAGCCTAATCAGCACATTACGAATGATTATTTAATGGTTAAATTAAATAAAGGTTCGTATGAGTCTGTGGCAACAATTTTTGTTATTGATAAAGAATCTAATGAAATTGTAGCTCAAGAGAATTTCGAAGTAACAATAAAAATAAAAAAATAAATATTCAGTTAAGGTCTATCTGGTTGAACTGATGATTTTGATTTAAATCGGTTCTTAATAAAAGTTTAATGAGGTATATTGTGTATTTAATTTGTTCGTTTGTCATAAATTTAAGTGCATAGGCAATATATTCTTCAGAGAGATTTCCAGATTTTTCGAGTTCATCTAAAGCGTTAGCCATTTGTTGACGTCTGATGTTGGCATTGGTTATTATATTTTTAAAATTTATTACATTATTCATATTCTCATCGGCTTTCTAAAATTTTTTCTATACTTTTATTTTAATATAAAAATCATAATTATACAATGCAAAAATAATGTTAGTGTTGCAATTTTTTGTAAAAAAAATTCAAAAAATAAATTTTATTAAATGTTCAGAGAGGATGTAAATATTATGATAGAAAATTTAAAAGAAGAATTAAAATCATTTGAAAATCCAGAAGTGAAAGAAGTTTTTTGGCATACTTCATCTCATATTTTAGCTCAAGCAGTTAAAAGGTTGTACCCTCATGTTAAACTTACAATAGGGCCTGCTATAGAAAATGGGTTTTATTACGACTTTGATGTTGATACACCTTTTTCACCACAAGATTTAGAAAAAATTGAATTAGAAATGGAAAAAATTGTTGATGAAGGTTTAGAAATTAAAAGATTAGAAATGAGCGCTACTGATGCATTGAAATTGATGAAAGAAAAAAATGAGACATATAAATGCGAATTAATTCAAGGGTTAGAATCTAGAGGAGAAAATATAAGTTTTTATTCTCAAGGTGAATTTATAGATCTTTGTGCTGGTCCTCATTTGCCTAACACTTCTTATGTAAAAGCTATTAAGTTAATTCAATCTACAGGTGCATATTGGCATGGGGACTCTAACAATAAAATGTTAACTAGGGTTTATGGAATATCTTTCCCTAAAAAATCTATGTTGAAAGAATATTTAGAAAGATTGGAAGAAGCAAAAAAGCGTGATCATAGAAAAATTGGAAGAGATTTAGAATTATTTACTATTATGGATGAAGGTAAGGGATTTCCATTTTTTTTACCTAACGGTATGGTTCTTAGAAACATACTTGAGGATTTTTGGCGTCAAGAGCATAAAAAAGCAGGTTATGTTGAAATCAAAACGCCTATTATATTAGATGAAAATTTGTGGAGAAGGTCAGGGCATTGGGACCACTATAAAGATAATATGTACACCACAGAAATTGATGAACAAAAGCATGCGATTAAACCTATGAATTGTCCTGGTGGAATGCTAGTGTATAAAACTAAGTTACATTCTTACAGAGATTTACCATTAAGGATGGCGGAGCTTGGTTTAGTTCATAGACATGAATTGTCTGGCGCATTACATGGTTTAATGAGGGTAAGATGTTTTACTCAAGATGATGCACATATTTTTATGACTCAAGATCAGATAGAATCAGAAATTATAGGTGTAATGAATTTAATAGATAAATTTTACTCTACATTTGGTTTTAAGTACCATATCGAGCTGTCTACTAGACCAGAAAATTCTATGGGCTCTGATGAACAATGGGAATTAGCTACCCAAGGCTTAAAAAATGCCTTGAATAAAACAGGTAAATCATATAAAATTAATGAAGGAGACGGAGCATTTTATGGACCTAAAATTGACTTTCATTTGGAAGACAGCATAGGTAGAACATGGCAGTGTGGAACGATTCAATTAGATTTTCAAATGCCAGAAAAATTTGAATTATCTTATATAGGTGAAGATGGAGAAAAACATAGACCAGTAATGATACATAGAGTTGTGTTTGGAAGTATAGAAAGATTTATAGCTATTTTATTAGAGCATTTCGCTGGAGATTTACCACTATGGATTGCGCCTTGGCAAATTAAAGTTATGCCTATAAGTCAGGCTCAAAGAGATGAAGCGTTTGAAATATTTAAAAAGTTAGAATCTCAAGGTTTTAGAGTGGAATTTGATGACAGAAATGAAAAAATAGGATATAAAATTAGAGAAGCACAAATGCAAAAAATTCCATATATGGTTATTATTGGAGATAAAGAAATTCAAGAAAATAAATTAGCAGTTCGTTCCAAGAAAGATGGAGATTTAGGTTCAATGTCTTTTGAAGAGTTTGAAACAATAATTTCTGAAGAAATAAAAACAAAAGCGTATAAAAATTAAAAAAGCGAAATATTATTTATTATAAATTGAAGATTTAATAATTTAATCAATATTTGAAATTTTTGATTTCTTAGCTTGTTTGTAGTAATTATGAGGCATAAAGCTAGCACATAAAATAT
>CAYPLT010000067.1:0-5166 GCA_964411695.1 uncultured Candidatus Soleaferrea sp. | reverse complement strand
TTAATTATTCCGCTTTTAAGAGGGTTAGTGTATTACTTAGTTAATAGTAGTGTTTATCTTTGGGTTAAAGGTTCATGGATTGACATTGCAACGCTTATGGTGATAATATGGCTTTCTGTAATTAAGTGGTACAATTATAACATCTATTATGATGATGATAAAATTATTATTTCTTTTGGTGATTTTATTAATGAAAAGATTTTAATAAAAAGAAAAGATATATCACATGTTTTTGTGCAAATACCTTTTTATCTTCAGTTTATGAATGCTTTAAAAATTAAAATTAATACATTTAACGAAGTTGCCATACCAGGTGCAAAAAATATTATTTTGAGTAGTAATCAACTTAATAAATTAATTTTAATTAATGAAAATAAAATTAAAAATAAGCAGGTTAATTCTAGTAATTTATCTTTTCATGCCACTTTGTATACTGCTGTATTGTCTTTGGTGATGTCAAATTCTTTTGCTGGCGTGCTATTAGCTTCAACATTTATTTCTGCTTCTGGCAAATTGCTAGGGGACCAGTTCAAAAAAGAAATTTATGGTTCGTTTACTAAAATAACTAAAAAATTAGCATTTGGATTTCCGCCAGCAGGTATTGCAATAACTTATGTCTTAATTGGTGGTTGGTGCATCGCTTTTATAAGGAACTTGATTTTATATACAAACTTCAGTGTCAAGAAAAAACATAACAGGCTAATTATTAAAAGTGGGATTATAAACATAAATAAAAATTATATACATTTAAATGACGTGAACTATATAGATATTGTTCAAAATTTATTTACCAAACTTTTTAAATTATGTTCCGTTTTTGTTTCCACAAAAGATGCGAGTGATGGAGAAGTTGTTGCCATTACTGCTATAAGCAAAACGTTGCTCGATAACAACATCAATAAACTATTTAATAAAAATATTAAAAACTTAAATAAGATGAATTGTATCCCTAAAAAAACTTCTTTTATAAGCTATGTATATTTACCAATTTTTTTGTTTTGTGCAACTTCTCTAGTGCTAAAATTGTTGATTAACACTTACAATAACTGGAAAGATTTTTTAGTATTTATAGATTTGATGGTGGCGATTTTTTTTGGATGGTTAACCATAATTAAAATAATTAACTTTTTAACCTGTGGATTTACGCATCAAAATAATAATTTTATTATTAAATGCTCTAAAATTTTTAAGTTTCATACAATAATTATTCCGGTTAATCAAGTAGCAAAAATTGAAGTTAACCAAAGCATAATTCAAAAATATTTTAATACTTGCAATGTAATTATTCATACTAATTCTAAATCTAAATATTGTATTAAAAGCATTGATTTTGAAAAAGTAAAACAATTTTTGCTAAACGTCAACTTATAGCAATTGTAAAATTAATATGTTATAATATTATATATTGAGTTTAAATTGAGTGAGGTTTTCATTATGCGAACAGCTGGTATTATTTTACCGATATTTTCTATTCCTGGCAATGATGAGGGAATTGGAACATTAGGCGAATGTGCGTACGATTTTATTGATTTTTTGTTTGAAGCCAAACAAAGATGTTGGCAAGTTTTACCAATAAACCATGTTAAAGAGAACAATTCACCTTATAGCAACTATTCAATTTTTGCTGGCAATATTTACCTGATAGATGTAAAAAAATTAGTTAATCAGGGTTTTCTTGATGAAAAAAGCTATAAAAAATATATTAATGAAACTAAAAATAATACAAACATAATTAATTATAAACAACTGAAAATTTATAAACTGGAAGTTTTAAAGCTTGCGTTTAAACAAAGTTTTCATAAATTATCAAACCATATTAATGAATTTCGTAATGAAAACAGCTTTTGGTTAGATGATTACGCTCTTTATATGAGTTTAAAAAAGTATGTGTTTAATAATGAACCTTGGCAAAAATGGGATAATTCAATTAAAAACAGAAAAAAAGTGACGATTGAGATTTACAACAATCAGCTGAAAGAACAAGTCAATTTCTTTATATTTTTACAATACATATTTTACAAGCAATGGTTTGAACTCAAAAAATATGCAAATTCAAAAAATATAAAAATAATTGGAGAATTTCCTCTTTATTGTGATAAAGACAGTGCAGAAGTTTGGGCAAAAGCTAATTTGTTTGAATTAGACAAAGAGTTGTATGATGACAAAAAAACTATATGTGAGAAATATTGTTTAGCAAGTAAGGTAGCATATAATATTGATAATTTGCGAAAATCACATCATCAATTCTTAGTTAATTTTCTTTATTTTTTAAATAATATTTATGATGAATTAATTTTTGACAATTTTTCTCATTACTATAAATATAGATTTATAAATTCATCAGAAAATAATAGAGAAATTCATACAAGCTCAGGTCTTAAAGATAATTTATTTAAAGTCATAAATACATTGCCAATAAAATTCGTAATAACCTTAAATGATGTTGATTTTACTAATAAAATGTTAGAAACTTACAACTTACCAGTAGCAAAAATAATGAACAAAGGATTTTATGATGATAATTTAGAAACTTGTTTACCTCACAACTTTTCTAAAACTGATTTAATTTATACTAGTGACTATTGTTTTAGTCCACTAAAAAAATGGTTTAATAATGTTCCCCGATTAACAAAATTAGACTGCGTGAAATACATAAACCATTTATCTCATATGAATTTTAATTATGCTTTTATTATTAAAGCGTACCAAAGTGCCGCAAAAAAAGTTTTGGTACCTATGCAAGATATTTTAAATTTAGGTAGAAAAAGCGCATTTATAAATCTGAATAAACCTAATAAAAATTGGTCTTGGCGAATGACTAAAAAACAACTAAAAAAACATATTATAAAACAATTAGGTTCTATTACTGTATTGTATGGAAGGAATGGGGAATAATGGTTAAATTTAAATCTATTGCTATTGATGGACCAGCAGGTGCTGGAAAGTCAACAGTTGCAAAACATTTGGCAAACAAACTGAATTATTTGTATGTTGATACAGGTGCGCTTTATAGAGCAATAGGATTGTATATGATAAAAAATAATATATCATATACAGATGAGTTGGCAACAGCTGAAAATTTAAAAAATATTAACCTTGAACTTAAATATATTGACAATGTTCAGCATGTTTTTTTAAATTTCGATGATGTAACAAGTCAAATTCGCTCACCAGAAGTCTCTTTAGCCGCTTCAAGTGTTTCGGCGTTTAAATCAGTTAGAAATATTTTAATAGATTTGCAAAGAAATATTGCTAAAAATAACAATGTTATTATGGACGGAAGAGACATAGCAACTGTTGTTTTACCTAACGCAGACATTAAAATATTTTTAACTGCATCAGCTAAAATACGCGCAATAAGAAGATACAAAGAATTATCAACAATAAATCATAATGAAACCTTTGATGAAATTTATAAAGATATGATTACACGCGATTCTAATGACAGCTCTAGAGACGTTGCACCTTTAAAACAAGCTGAAGATGCTGTGCTAATAGATTCGTCTAATATGAGTTTTGATGAGACAGTTGATTATATACACAATATCGTAAAGGATCGGTTGTTTTGAAAATGATAATCTATAAATTTATTAAAAAAATTGCAATCTCATTTACATTATTATTTCACAAGGTAAATTACCATAATATTGAAAAAATTCCTCAAAATCATGGATGCATATTATGTTGTAACCATCTGTCAAATTGGGACCCACTTTTAATTGCTAAGCCAATGAATAAAAAAATTTATTTTATGGCAAAAGAAGAACTATTTAAACATAGTTTATTTGGTTTTATAATAAAAAAGCTTGGAGCTTTTCCAGTAGCTAGAGGTAAAAGAGATATATCTGCAATATCACATGCCATAGACTTAATAAATAATAATAATTTTGTTGTTATTTTCCCAGAAGGAACAAGAGCAAAAACAAGTGAATTTTTAAAACCAAAATCTGGTGCTGCCATGGTTGCACATAAATCTAAGGCGGATATATTACCGATTCGTGTTATATACCAAGAACCGATTAAATTTAGAAGCCAAGTAGATGTTATTTACGGTGATATAATACATAATGATGAGCTTAACATTGCTGAAAATTCTTTAAGTGATATTAAAGTGGCTAGCCGATTAATTATGGAAAGAATTAAAAATTTACATATTTAAGAGAGTATCTGTAAAAAAAATAATAGTAAAAAAGAATAGTTTGTTGGCCTGAACTTAGTTTGATGTTTTATTGGAAATAATTTGTTTTTAGACAAAAAATTTAAGAATATAGTTAAATATGTTGCTAATATCAAGGCAAATGCCAGATTTTGGATTTTAATCGAAAGTTTGTTGAAAGCGACAACTTGCATTTGAGTTTCAATGCTAATATTTTTTAATATAATCAATTTTGACTAGACTTTTTAATCGTACAATAACATAAAATAAAATGTAATTACATAAATAAATTTAGGAGGCCTATAAACGTGTACAGAAAATCTACATTAGATGACTGTGAAAAAATCTATAAATTAATTTGCGACATAGAGCAAAAACAACTTCAATTTGACAAGTTTTGTTCAATATACAAAAAACAATTTAATAACAACCACTATTATTGTCTTATTTGCGAGCGAGATGAAAATGTAATTGGAGTTTTAAATTTAAGGTTTGAAGAACAATTACATCACTCAGAATGTATTGCAGAAATTATGGAATTTTGTATTGATAAAGCATATAGAAAACAGGGCATAGGAAAAGAAATGTTTACAAATGCTTGTCAACTTGCCAAAAATTTTGGTTGCACGCAAATTGAAGTAGCATGCAACCAGCTCAGAAAAAATACACATAGATTTTACTTGAGGGAAGGAATGAATAATTTTCATTTTAAATTTTCAAAATCATTAGTCAAAAATGACTCAACAAAAAACGAAATAGGAAGGTAAAATACATAATAAAATTTCAATTTGCCTTTTAAATTTAATAAAAAACAAGGTAACCCCAGCTATGAATTTTTATGTGTAATATTTTACCTTATTACAAAAAAGTTTTTTAAAAATTTTTTTAAAAACTGTTGACAAAAGGTTTTTTATATGATATCATATTAATGTAAATAAGTTTTTTAGATTTGTGGGGGCCTTTAGCTCAGTTGGTTAGAGCAACCGGCTCATAACCGGTTGGTCCGGGGT
>CAYPLT010000066.1:0-5426 GCA_964411695.1 uncultured Candidatus Soleaferrea sp. | reverse complement strand
GTTGGGCACACCGGTTTAGCAACTGGAGACCATCTTCATCTTGAAGTTAAAATAAATAACATAAATATCGACCCGCTATTGCTAATAAATTTTTATTCAGAAAAATAAACGGTAAATTATGGTAATATGTAAAAAAAAATTAACTATAGAGATATCATTTTATTTTTTTGCAGTTATTGCTTTAGTTATTTCATCTGACAAATCTAACCTTTCACTTTATTTTTTTATTTCAATGTTCATCCATGAAATTGGGCATTTAATAACTATATTATACTACAAAATGAAAATAAAAAAAATATCTTTTAAAATTTATGGCATAAAAATAGAAATTGACCAAAACAAATATTTAAATAATTACCAAGAAATTTTAATTCTATTAAGTGGCTCTCTCTCTAATTTTGCTACTGCTTTAGTTATTTATATTTTTAACATTAATTTAAAACCACTATTAATAGCTAACTTAATAATAGGTACATTCAATTTACTCCCTGTTGATTCACTAGACGGCGGAAAAATAACAAATATCATCTTGTTTTCTTACCTTCCTATGTCAATTGCCTACTGCATATCATCAATCATATTAATAATATTTACTACTATATTTTTTGCAATTAATTTTTTTACAATTATTTACGGCACATTCAATTTAACATTAACAATTTTATGCGTGATTTTAACTTTTAAAATTACACAAATTAACAAATAAAAATTCTATGGCACCAAATTAACTTTTTCCCTACAAAATATTGTTTCTTCTTTTTTTGTGTGATATAATATATAGTGTTTAAGTTTATATTATTTTATCTTTTATAAGGAAGCTGACAAATTTGAAAAACATATATTTAAAATCACCAGCCAAAATTAATTTATCGCTAGATATTACTGGAACTCAACCAGATGGATACCATAATTTAAATATGATTGTTCAAACAATCAATTTATTTGATTACATAAATATCTCAAAAAACCACAGCAAAAAAATAAATCTCTCTCATTCTGGACTTTTTATGCCTGATGATTCAAGCAATATAATGTACAAATCTGTTAAAAAATTCTTTGAAGCTGTTAATATACCCTTCCGCGGTGTTGACATTTACGTAAAAAAATGTATTCCATCTAAAGCTGGTCTAGGTGGTGGCAGTTCTAATGCAGCCTACACTTTGATGGGTTTAAATACTCTCTTTAACACTAATTTATCTAAATCTCAATTACAAAATATAGGGTCTACATTAGGTGCTGATGTACCTTTATTTTTTCATACCGGAGCCTTACAGTGCCAAGGCAAAGGTGAAGTTATAACACCTCTTGCTGGTTTACCAAGAATGTATTTTGTTATTGCTAAACCGTTTTTTGGTTTTTCCACAGCCGCTACTTATAAAAAATTCGATTCTATAAAAATAAAAAAAAGACCAAATAATAACCAAATTATAGACGGCATTAATAATGCTGATATTAAACAGATTACAGATAATATGTACAACGTATTAGAAGAAGTTGTTAATAACAAAGTAATAACCCAAATTAAAAGCTCATTAATCTCTCATGGTGCCCTTACTGCTAACATGACAGGAAGTGGTTCTGCTGTTTTTGGCGTCTTTAAAGATAAATACACTGCTTTTTGTTCATTTTATAAATTAAAAAATTTCTACCCTTATGTTTTTTTAGCAAAACCAATAAAAACAAAGTAAACAATTAATAAAATGAAAGGACTGTATAAATTATGTTGTGTGACAAATGCAAAAAAAATATTGCTTCAAATTTTTTCACTAAAAATATAAATGGTCAAATTACAGAATATCACCTTTGTAATGCATGCGCTCAAAAATTTACAAATGTAAATTTTTTCTTAGATGAGCTACTTGGTAGTTTTATGAGTTCTAATAATAATTCACCCAATTTAAAAACTGGTCAACAAAAGTGCACTAAATGTGGTATTACTTTTGACGACATAATAAAAACAGGCAAAGTCGGGTGTGATAATTGCTATACGCAATTTAGAGAAATGTTAATTCCAAGCATAAAAAAATTGCACACAAATACAAAACATATTGGCAATTCACCTTCTTCTGCTACCTCTTCTAATACATCTTCAAAAATTTCTATGTTGAAATCCAAATTGGAAATTGCTATTAAAAACCAAGATTTTGAACATGCTGCACAATTACGCGACCAAATAAACGAGCTCAAAAAGGCAGGTGAAGACAAACATGAACAACAAAAATAATTGGTTTTGTACAACAAATGAGCTTTCTGATGTACTAATGAGTACTCGCATCAGATTAGCAAGAAATATTAAAAATTTTAAATTTTTAAATCGGTTAACAACTAACGAAAAACAACAAATTATATTGCAAACCAAAAATGTCTTCGAAAACATTAATCTTGGGCAAGATAAAAATTTGAAATTTATAGATATGGAAAAAATATCTAATATTGACGCTCTATCTCTTGCAGAAAGGCATTTAATTTCTTATGATTTAGCAACAAATCCAAAGAATCGTGCTGTACTTTTGTCAAATGATGAAACTATTAGCATAATGATAAATGAAGAGGACCACGTACGGCTACAATTTTTTAGCAGTAACCTTGATATCTATAATATATATAGCCAAGCTCAAAAAATTGATGCATTAATGGACGAACGGCTACACTATGCATTTGATGATGATTTAGGATATTTAACAGAATGCTTAACTAACATAGGTACTGGCATGAGAGTATCTGTTTTATTAAATCTTTTAGCTTTAGATAGATGTGGCGCCATTAACCAAATTTCTAACACTCTTTCCAAAATTGGTTTTACCATCAGAGGCAATTTTGGAGAAGGTAGCCAAGCTAAAGGAGCTTTTTACCAAATTTCAAATCAAGTTACGCTTGGCTTAACTGAAGTTTCAGTTTTTGAAAATTTAAAATCCATTGTAAATCAAATAATTTCTCAAGAAAGAATTGCCAGAAAATCTTTGATAAAAAATGATATTAATTTTCAAGATTCCATTATGCGAGCATTTGGAATTATTAAATATTCAAAAATTATAAATTATGAAGAGTTTATTGAACTTGCATCATTAGTAAGAGTTGGTATTTCTGAAAAATTAATTACTCAATCCAATTTAAATATAATTGATTATCTTATCAACACTCTTGGTCCAGCTAATATATCATATAATCAAAAATCACAGTTATCTGCCTCTCAACGAGATATTATAAGAGCTTCAATAATAAATAAAAATTTATAACTGCGACAAAATGTCCCCCACATCTTAGGCGACGTGGAAAATATGGAATTTTTCAGTAGAAGATACAGTCTCAACTGAATTTCTAATGGTCTAACGCCTTTGTCGTTTGTTGAATAACATAGCATAACCATTATTAAAAATAAAAAAGGACTGATAGAAATGCTTAATTTTAGTGGATTTACCAAAAAAGCAAATGCTGTTTTAAATTTAGCTATCTCGACAGCTTCAGAGATGGGACATTCATATATAGGTAGTGAACACATACTGCTTGGTATATTTTTAGAAGGTAATAATGTAGCCTGCAATGTTTTATCTGAAAATGGCGTAGATGCGGAAAAAATCAAACAAAAAATATTAGCGTTTTCCCCTATATCTCAAAAAACCCATCTTTCTATAGATAATTTTACTCCTAGAACCAAATTGATTCTAGAAAATGCAATTTTGCAAGCTAAAGTTCTCGGTAACCAATACGTAGGTACTGAGCATTTATTAATAGCAATACTCAATGAACAGGATTGCTATGCTGTTAAATTTTTAGAAGAAACCGGCTCTAATATCAATACCATCGTTAACAGCTTAACAAAATTAATTACTGGTTCAGACTTTAAAAATTCATCAGAATATAATAGCTCTGCACCTTCTTCAACCCCAACATTAGACAAATTTAGTAAAGACTTAACTCTTGAAGCAGCTAATGGTAAGCTGGACCCAGTAATTGGACGTCAAAAAGAAATTCAGCGAGTCATACAAATTTTAACCAGAAGAATGAAAAACAACCCATGTTTAATAGGAGAACCTGGCGTCGGTAAAACTGCTATTGCAGAAGGTTTGGCTCAAAAAATAACTTCTAATGAAGTTCCAGAACTGTTAAAAAATAAACGTGTAGTTTGTTTAGACCTTGCTTCAATGTTAGCAGGTACTAAATATAGAGGTGATTTTGAAGAACGCATTAAAACAGCTCTCGATGAGGTTGAAGCTGCAGGTAATGTTATTTTATTCATCGATGAAATTCACACAATAATTGGAGCTGGTGGTGCAGATGGGGCTATTGATGCTTCAAACATCATAAAACCTCAACTAGCTAGAGGCAAAATACAACTCATAGGTGCAACAACCTTAGATGAATATAGACGCTACATTGAAAAAGATGCTGCTTTAGAGCGAAGATTTCAAAGCATTTTAGTTGAAGAACCATCAGAAGAAGATGCAATAAAAATATTACATGGTTTAAAAGATAAGTATGAAGCACATCATAAAGTTGTAATTACAGATGAAGCAATTAAAGCCTCCGTTCATTTATCGGTTAGGTACATTGCAGATAAATTTTTGCCTGATAAAGCTATTGACTTAATAGATGAAGCTGCTTCTAGAGTAAAACTACTTGCATTTACTACCCCTCCAGATTTAAAAGATTTAGAAAATAAAATAACAAAACTATCTCAAGAAAAAGAAGAAGCTATCAATGCTCAAAATTTTGAATTGGCCGCCAAAATCAGAGATAATGAAAAAGAGTTAAAAAAGAGACTAGAAGACCAAAAGCAAAATTGGGAAAAACAAACCGCACACTGTCAAAATAAAGTCACAGCCGAAGATATCGCTCAAGTTGTATCAATTGCAACCGGAATAGATGTTACTCAAATTACACAACAACAAAGTCAGCGTTTACTTAATTTAGAAACAGAACTTCACAAAATGATTATCGGTCAAGATGAAGCAGTTTCTGCAATTTCTAAAGCTGTTCGTAGAGGAAGAGCTGGCTTAAAAGATCTAAACCGCCCTATTGGTTCATTTATATTTCTAGGTCCAACTGGCGTAGGTAAAACTCAATTGTGTAAGGCTCTTTCTGTCTGTTTGTTTGGTGACCAGAACGCCATGATTCGACTTGATATGTCTGAATATATGGAAAAACATACCGTATCTAAATTAATTGGCTCACCTCCAGGGTATGTTTGCTATGATGAATGAGGACAGTTAAAAGAAAAATTTAGAAAAAAGCAATATTCTGTTATATTATTTGACGAAATAGAAAAAGCTCACCCTGATGTTTTTAATATGTTACTTCAAATTTTAGATGATGGAATTTTAACAGATTCTCAAGGTCGCAAAGTAAATTTTAAAAATACAGTTATAATAATGACATCTAATATTGGCGCAAGACTCATTACAGAAAAAAAAGAACTTGGGTTTACT
>CAYPLT010000065.1:0-5483 GCA_964411695.1 uncultured Candidatus Soleaferrea sp. | reverse complement strand
TTAGACAAAGAGCATTGGCTTAAAAAAAGTGTTTATAATACAATAAAAGAAAATTCTTTGCTTATGAACCGTATTGATGATGTGCAAAAATTATACCATAATATAAAAGAAAATGAATATATTCAAAGTATTTATATTTCAAAAATAGACTTAGGCAAAGGTAAGGTTTACATTAATGCTATAATAGATGAGAGTTTGTTTTACCGAGTTTTGGAAGAAATAACAGGTGTAAAAGTTGAGCCCAATATTGGAGTTATGTCTTACATTACTCAACTAGTTAAAATTAAAAAAGATTATGAGAAAATAAAATCGGCTTTAGATGAAGTTGAATCTACAGGTTATGGAATAGTTATGCCGTCTATTGATGAACTTTCATTAGAGGAGCCTGAGATAGTTAAACAAGGAGGTAGATATGGGGTAAGACTAAAAGCATCGGCTCCTTCAATACACATGATGAAGGCTAATATTAATACAGAAGTAGCACCTATTGTAGGAAGCGAAAAGCAGTCAGAAGAATTAGTAATGTATTTATTGAAAGAATTTCAAGAAAATCCTAAAAAAATTTGGTCTTCTAATATTTTTGGTAAATCTTTACATGATTTAGTAAATGAAGGTTTACACAACAAACTTTATAAAATGCCAACTGATGCACGAATGAAGCTTCAAGAAACAATAGAACGTATAATAAATGAAGGTTGCGGAGGATTAATCTGCATAATATTATAATTATTTAAAAACTATATAAAATAAAACAAATGCATTAAAACTCATACAGGTTAAATAGTTTTTATAATATTTTTATATAGTAGGTCGCTCCCCATTTTATTAGATGAATAAGTCTAATGAGATGGGTTTTTTAATACTAAATTTTAAAGGGGAGGATATTTTGAATTGCAGGTTTTCAGATCTTAGATATAAAAATGTTATTAATGTTGTAGATGGCACGTTAATAGGGTGCATTAATGATGTAGAAATGGACACTTGCAGTTCAAAAATTATTTCAATTATTATTTATGGTAAGTTTAAATGTTTTGGTTTGCTAGGGCGTAGCAGAGATGTAATAATACCTTGGAATGACATCAAAATTATAGGTGAAGATGCCGTTTTAGTTAAGTATAGTCATATAGAAAAAGATGAAAAACAAAAGTTATTTGAATGGTTACCAAATATTTTTAAATAAATATGGATGGAAATTTAAAAAATCTTATTGACTTATTTGAGATTTATGTTATAATATTATTTGTAATATTATATTATTAAGTGTTTATATTTAAGGAAATTTAATATTATAAAGTGATTTAATTTTGTGTTAGACACGGAATTTTTTAATTTTAAAATATCGACAGGAGTTGTAATTATTATGTTTGTTCAAGAAGTAACTATACAAAATCAAGTAGGGTTACATGCGCGTCCGGCAACTTTTTTTATTCAAAAAGCTAATGAGTACAAAAGTTCTATATGGATAGAAAAAGAAGGTCGCAGAGTTAATGCTAAAAGCTTATTGGGTGTTCTATCATTGGGTATTATTGGTGGCACGGTTATTAAAGTTATAGCTGATGGTCCTGATGAACAAGAATCTGTTGAGGGACTAGTAGCGCTTGTAGAAAGTGGATTTGCTAATTAGTAAAATAGCATACATTTATATTGATATTTTAACGTAAGAAGGTAGTATCAATGTTATTAATTAAAAGTTGCACTCTGATTATTAGTTTTCTATAAATCAGAGTGTGACTATTTTTTAAATTTATTAACTTGTTTTCATAAGTTGAAAAATAATAGAAAGGACGTCATAGATTAGCTTTATGTCAGATGGTGTACAAAAAAAACTCAGCAAATGTTTTCTAATAGTAAATAAAGTTAGATTAACAATAATATTGTTTGTAATTATTCTTGTAATTTCATTTATATTTAAAATTTTCACAAATTATTGGTTTGTGATTGTTAGTTTCTTTTCTTTTATTTATATATTTGTTTTTTCTTTTTATTTTCAAAAGTATTATGATAATTTTAAATATGAATTGAATAAAGATTATATAGTTATCAATCGGGGTGTATTTTATTTTAAGACAGTATTTGTAAAATTAAGTTGCATAAAAAAAATTACATTATATCAGTCTTTAATTCAAAGAATTTTTAAAGTTAAAACAATTAAAATATCTTCAATGAGTTTTGGTACATATATTTTATGTTTAGATGAAAATGCCTTATGTGAATTTATAAATTATTATCTTAATTATTGTAATATGTAAATCCCATCATATATTAGATAATGCTAAAAGTTAAATTTTAGCTATCCAATATATGATGGGATTTCTTTAATTTATGATATTCCTATATATCATAAATTAGAAATACATGCTAACCGATTTAGATACAGCTTCTTTAAGATCTTTAACTTTATTTCTGCTTACTAATAAATCAGCACCATGTACTCGTACAGTTTTAAAATCAAAACGTTCAACAAAAGGTATGTTTATAAGGTAACTATTGTGACATCTGAAAAAATTTTTGTCTTTTAACATATCTGTTAAAGTAGAAATAGAATAGGTACAATCAATATTACCTGAACGTGTATGAATTAAAGTTTTTCTACCATTAGTTTCAATAAAGTATATATCATCTAACATAATTCTGTTAAATTTAGAATGACCCATTAAATTTATATAATTATTGTCATTTTTTGAAATATCGTTTATAGCACTGCATATCTCTTTTTTAAATTCATTGTAAGATATTGGTTTTGTTAAATATCTGTAAGCTTTAACCTTGTAACCATCTTTTATGAATTTAGTTAAAGAAGTTAAAAATATGATAAGTGTTTTTTCATCGTATTTTCTAATTGTTTGAGCTAAAGTCATTCCATCTAAATTTTGGTCTCCTAAGTTTATATCTAAAATATATATGTCGTAATTTGATTTTTTTTGCTGAGTAATTGTTCGCCACTTTCAAAAAAATCTACAGCAAAGGATATATTTTCTTCTTGTTTTATTTTATCGAAAAAGGAAATAAGAGAATTTCTAATCAAAGGATTGTCTTCACATGAAGCAATTTTAATAGCCAAAAGTAATCAACTCCTTAAAGTAATAATTTTATTTGTTAATAGTCATAAATAGTTTAGTATTTGTAATATGTAATAAATGTTCTTAATTACCAATATCTACTATTTCGATATTAGACCATATATTGTTAATTAAATCATCTTCTAAAGATTTAATTTTTTTTTCAGCTTCTAAAACGTCTTTTAAGCTAGGTTTTGTTTTTGGGTGTTTTGGAGTAAAAACAGTACAACAATCTTCATAAGGAAGAATAGAGGTATTATATGTGTTAATATTTTTAGAAATAGCTATAATCTCAGATTTGTCCATTCCTATTAATGGTCTTAATATAGGTTTTGCAGCAATGGATTCTATGCAAATCAAAGCAGGTAAGGTTTGGCTGGCAACTTGAGCTAAACTCTCACCGGTGATTAAAACAGGGCAATTAGCATCTTTAGCAGTTTGTTCTGTTATTTTAAGCATATATCTTCTCATAATTACAGTAAACAATTCTTCAGGACAAACTTTTTTTAATGTTTCTTGAAATTGTGTAAAATTGACAATATAAGATTTTATAGAACCGCAATAATCACTCAGTCTTTTTAAAAGGTCTATTACTTTTAATTTAGCTCTTTCACTAGTGTAAGGAGGGCTCATAAAATGTGTACTGAAAAGTTTCATACCTCTTTTAGCCATCATATAACCCGCTACAGGGCTATCAATACCACCAGAAATCATCAACATCCCATTTCCACTTGCTCCAGTCGGTAAACCGCCTAACCCTTTAATTTGCTCAGAATAAATGTAACTTCCAAAATCTCTAACTTCAATATGAATTATAACATCAGGTTTATGAACATCTACTGATACATTAGACAAACTATTTAAAAGATATCCACCAACTATTTTAGATATCTCCGGTGATTTATATATGAATTTTTTATCAGATCTCTTAGCTTCAATTTTAAAAGTTTTAGCAAAGCATAATTCATTTTTAAAATATTCTAAAGCTGTTGAATTAATAGATTCGATATCTTTTTCGCAAGCATATGTTCGGCAAATACCAACTATTCCAAAAACTTCTTTTAAATTTAAAATAACAGAAGATATGTCAACATTACAGGATATTGGCTCGACATATATAGTAGATTGAGCTTTGTAACATTTAAATTGACCCAAAGTAGAAAGTTTAGATTTAATATTTTTTATTAATAAATCTTCAAAAACATTTCTGTTCAAGCCTTTAAGGGCAATTTCTCCATTTTTTAGTAAAACAACTTCTTTCATTAAATTTATTCTCCTTAAATGTTAAACATATTTTTATTACAAAACATATTATAACATAAAATTAAAATATATGCAATACATATTTGAAAAAAATGGAAAAAACATATACAATTAAAAAATCAACTAGTCATTCATAATGTTTACTACAATTAATTCTGGTCTATTAAATATTCTTGTTGGAAATGAACTATTGCCTAACCCTCTACTAATAATTAAAGTAGAATTGTTTTGAGTATGTACGCCTTCTGCATAAGTAGGAAAAAAGCCTTCTGCATGAGATATAATAGCTCCAATAAATGGTATTCTAATTTGTCCTCCATGCTCATGACCAGAAAAAACATAATCTACATCAAAATTAATATAAGAAAATTTTCCATTTAAAGCAAAATCAAAAGGGTAATGATCTAAAATAATTTTTAAACCATCTAATTTTTCTAATTTTAATACGAGTTTATTAATATTTATATCTTGGTAATAAGTGTTATCAGTGCCTAAAATGTTAACATTAGTTCCATTTATATTTGTTGAATATATTTCATTTATTAATAAACTAACACCGATGTTTTTGGCGATTTGTTTAAATTTGTTTAAACCTTGGTCAAATTTTTCGAAGACATGTTCATGTTTACCTAAACTAAAAAATGTTGGTGCAATGTTATGAATTTGATTCAAAGTTGATATTGTGTATTCTATGTTTTGATTATATCTTTGCATTCCAGATTCTTCAACAATTTTTAAGTTCTCATCAGAAAAAGAACATACGTCGCCTGTAATAAATATTAAATCAGGGTTTTCACGCTTGATTTTATTAATTAATGTTTCATTGTTTTTGCCAAAATAATGCAAATGTAAATCTGATATATGAACGATTTTGATTGGGTTAGCTACGTTTTTGTTTTTTAGATTTAAATATGTAGTTTGAATTTTGTTGTTGCTAGTGTAGATTGATACTAATATCAAAATTATTAAGATAAAAAATGTAATAAAAAAAAGTTTGAGTTTATAATTTTTTGATTTTATATTTTTCATAAATAAATCCTTATAAAATAATTTTAAAAAAGTTTTTTGATAATCATCTTAAAAACTGTCGTTCAATATTTTTTTTGTTTAATTCAAAAGAAATTGGTCTGCCATGAGGACAATTTTTTAAATTTTTATTTT
>CAYPLT010000064.1:0-5691 GCA_964411695.1 uncultured Candidatus Soleaferrea sp. | reverse complement strand
TATTGAACTTAAGCTACTACAATAAGCAAAAGCAAAATCACCTATACTTGTTACTTTGTATGTTATACCATCTTTGCTTACAAACTTAGGTACTTCAATTGTTTCTTCGCCATTGTAACATGCTATTAATGTCGCTTCATCATGGCTTAACATATATTTTAAGCCATGACAGCTGTTATTTTCGTCTAAAACTGTTTCATATTCTGAAACACCAAAAGCATGAAAACTAGATGAATTTTTAGTTGCTATACCCACTCCTTGTATTAAAAGTCCAAATTCTAACAAAGTTTGTGAGCTCAAAATACAAGAACATGCTACGATACTAGATGTGATTTTTTTAATTTTTTTACTATTATTCATATTTTGGCTTCCTTTCAGTTTTTTATTTTATTATTATTTTGAAATTTTAAATTTTTTAAGATTATATAGTCAATTTTTACCAAAATAATCTTAATTAATTCTAAATTGTAATTATATTATCATATTTTTGCATTTTTGTCAAGTATTTTGTAAATTTCACAAAAATTCTTAAATTAACATAATTTTAACTAAAATAAGGCCAAAAATCTACTCTTTTTAAATAAATTTCGATCTTTAGCCTATATTTTTTTATTTAACTCAACTTCACTATTTTTAATATCTTAAATTTAACCGCTTAATTACTGAGGGGTAATTATTTTGCGATTTAATCTGCTATTTACCTTTAATATTTTTATTGTTTAATCATATTATTCTTTAATTATTTGCATACCTAGGTATGGTTTTTAGAAACAGTTTTTATTATTTTTTTGTGCGCACTAGCGGTTCACACCGCGGTAATTAAATAAAATTTATTCTGTCTCCCACTATAACCTACCAAATTTAAAAAAGTTGCACTTTAAAATGCAACCTTAAAAATTTTTTATAAAATTTATTTAATTTTAAATAACTATAATGTTTCAATAAAACTACTCTGCAATTGGTATTTGAATAACCACTGTCGTACCTTTACCATCAATACTGTAAACATCTAAAGAACCGCCATGCAACCTTACCATTTCATCAGCTACTGCTAACCCTATGCCAGAACCTCTTTTAGAATAATTTGATTTATAAAATTTATTTTTAATTTTGGGCAAATCTTTGGGGTTAATACCACATCCATTATCAATAATTTTTATTATAGCAAAACCTGAATTTTTTGAACATATAACCGACACTTCGTTACCAGATTCAGAATATTTTAAAGCATTGTCTATTATGTTGGTAAAAACTTGCTTTAATCTATTTTTATCTCCATTAACCAAAATACATTCATCAGGTAGATGAGACATTAAAGTAATTCCTTCTCGCTTTGCTCTTTCCTCAAAAATAATAATTACATCTTCTACTTCAGGTACAATATCTAATAATGTTAAATTCAGTTTTGTGCTACCACTTTGCAACCTAGAAAAATCTAATAACTCTTCTACCATGAAAGACAACCTATCTGACTCACTGATTATAACCTTCATACCTTTTTTAATGATATCACCATCACTAGCACTGCAAGAATTAACAGTTTCTGCCCAACCCTTTATTGCCGTCAGTGGAGTTCTAAGCTCATGTGAAATTGAAGAAATAAATTCATTTTTCATTTTTTCTGTTACAGAAAGTTCTTCTGCCATATAATTTATAATATCACACAAATCTCCAATTTCATCGTCTGTTTTTCTATCTAACCTAATATTAAAGTCTCCATGCGCAATTTTTTGCGCTGTCTTACTAATTTCATCTACTGGAACAACAATTGACTGAATAAAATAAGAACTTGAAATAACAACAAAAAAAATTATGGAAATACAAATTAAAGTTGTAAATGCTACGATGATAACAACTTGCTTATCTACGTTTGTAATAGATGCAACAAACCTTACATAACTAAAATCTTTTAACGGTTTTTCAATAGGGTAAATTACAGACATAACATTTTCATCATTTAATAAATAAACTGTCTGTGCATATTTTTGTGTAACAGCGTTTTTATTCATTGATTTAATTATGTTATAATCTGGCATAATTAAATCTTCTGTTGGTTTAAAACCTGTTGATGTAATTAAAACTTTACCATCTTGATTTAAAAACATCATTTCCATTTTATCTCTTGATGTGAAATTTTCAGCAATAGACCTAATTTCAGAATCTATGTTATAAAAACAGTGATTATAGCTTTTATCGATTAAATCAAGCACAGCAAGACCTTGAGATTTTATAGATTTTTCTACACTATTATAATAAAAACTTTTTATACCTAAAGAAACAAAAATTTCTATAATAATTAAAGTAACTAAAATAACTACAAAATTATTTATAAACCAACGTTGTGTAATTCTGTTAACTTTCATTTCTCAAATATCTCCATACTTAAAGTCAACATTTTTTAGCTAGTATTCTTTAATGCCCCATTTATAGCCATAACCCCAAACCGTCAAAATAAATTTAGGGTTAGATGGGTCATCTTCTATTTTAACTCTAAGGCGACGTATATTAACATCAACCATTTTTATATCTTTGGCATCGTTATTACAGTCATTACCCCAAACATTATTCAATATTTCTTGCCTATCTTTTGCAACGTCTGGATTTTTTATAAAAAATTCCATTAATTGAAATTCAATCTGAGTTAAATCTAGTTCTTTATCATATTTATAAACAGCCTTACTTTTAAAATCTATAGTAAAAGGACCAGAAATTAATTTATCTTTATTTTCTTTTTCTATAACCATAGAAACCCTACGAACAATTGCGTCAACTCTAGCAATTAATTCAGATGGACTAAAAGGTTTGACAATATAATCATCTGCACCCATCATAAGCCCGCTAACTTTATCCATTTCTTGAGATTTAGCAGAAAGCATTATAATACCTATATTTTTATTTTTTTCTCTAATAGCTTTACAAACCCCAAAACCATCTATACCCGGCATCATTATATCCAAAATTGCAATCTGAAATCTATTTACATCTTCATTGAACACAACCAATGCATCTTCCCCATTACTTACATCTGTAACATCATAGCCAGCTCTTTGCAGATTTATCACAACAAATTCTCTAATTGCATCTTCATCTTCAACAACCAATATTTTATTCAATATCATCACCTTAGATATTCAAATTCTAAATTAAATATTCTTACTGTATCTCCATCTTTAATTCCCATACTTTGTAGCCTATCATCTATACCACTGGTTTTTATAACACGCTGAAAATAATGCAAAGATTCATAATCTTCCAAATCAGCGACATTTAAAATGTTAAACAACCAATCTGCTTTTACTACGTAAACATCGCCATCTTTAGAAATGTTAAAATCTTTAACAATATTAGGTCTAACATCTTGTTCAATTATTAATTCGGGTTCATATTCTTTAATTGGTGGTAACTCTGCCAAAATTTGCGCTATGTTCTTTACAAGCTCTTTAACACCTTGACTTGATACAGCACTAATTTTGTAAAACTCATATCCTAAATCTGTAACATATTTTTCCAGATTTTTAATATTTTCTTCGTCAGCAATATCACATTTATTAGCAACAACAATTTGTTGCTTTTTATATAGTTTTTCATCAAATTTTTTTAATTCTTCATTTATTTTATTAAAATCTTCAATTGCTCTTCTTCCTTCAATTTCAGAAGCATCAACAACATGCAGAATTAACCTACATCTGTCTACATGACGTAAAAATTCATGTCCAAGACCCACACCTTCACTTGCACCTTCTATAAGCCCCGGGATATCTGCAACTACAAAAGAAGTTTCTTCATCAACTTTTACCACACCTAAAACAGGGCTAAGAGTTGTAAAGTGATAATTTGCAATCTTAGGCTTGGCCTCACTAATAACTGATATCAACGTAGATTTTCCAACATTTGGAAACCCAACTAAACCTACATCTGCCAAAAGTTTTAATTCTAAAGAAAGATTTAATTCTTGCCCATCTATACCGGGTTTTGCAAACCTAGGCGTTTGCTTTTTAGAAGTTGCAAAATGTTGGTTACCCCATCCACCTGCTCCTCCATAAGCAATAACAAACGAATTTTTATTAGTCATATCAACAATTATTTTACCAGTTTTAGAATCTTTTACTACTGTACCATTGGGCACTTCTATTATAACATCTTCACCACTTTTGCCACAACACCTATTCTTGCCACCTTTTTGTCCATCTTGAGCAACAAATTTTTTCTTATATTTAAAATTAATAAGTGTTGACAAGTTATTATTAACTGTTAAAATTACGTCTCCGCCCTTTCCACCATCGCCACCGTCTGGACCACCAGAAGTTACACATCTTTCTCTATGAAAACTAACGTCTCCATCTCCGCCTTTCCCAGCTTTAACATATATATCAACTACATCAATAAACAATGTTCTTCTCCTTATAAGAAAATATTAGTCTTTTTTCGTCACCATAATTTTTTTTACACAAACAAATAAAACCATACCAATTATGCAACAAGAAATAATTTCACCAAATGCAACTGAAAAAGCATTAAACCAAAATAATTTATCAAAAACTCTACCTTTAACCATAAAAGTAATTTCTGCGCCAACAATAATTGCATTAATCACAACAGGCGGTAATGTCGACAACAGCGGTAAATCTTTTATTTTTATATTCCTCAATTGATATGTAAACATTGCACTAATAAAAGTAGCAAAAGTACCTAAAAATGAATCAAGTATAATAGTTTGTCCCATACAAAAACCCATTAAATTTGCTAAAAAACAACCCAAAGTTACTGCATAAACATACCTTTTTTTAAAAACCGGCATAATTGCCAGCGCTTCTGCAACTCTAATTTGAGTTGTAGCAAAGCTAAATGGAGCCAAAACTAAACTTACAGTAACATATACAGCTGCTATTAAAGCAACTTCCGAAATTGTTTTTAGTGTAGTATTTTTTTTACTATTCATCTCAAATTTTTTCTCCTAAATGATAGATAAATTAAAATTTTTATATACTTATAAGTTTACATCTTTTTTAGAAAGGTTTACCCTACCTTGAGAATCAATATCAATTATTTTAACTAATATGTCATCGCCAACACTTACAACATCTTCTGTTTTCTCTACTCTTTTATTAGATAATTTTGAAATATGAACCAATCCTTCTTTGCCAGGTGCATATTCTACAAATGCACCAAATGTTGTTATTTTAGTAACTTTTGCATTATATATATTCCCCACTACAGGATCTTTCACTATTGATTCAATAACACTTAATGACATTTTTACATTTTCTGAATTATAGCCATAAACAAACACTTGCCCATTTTCTTCAATATCTATTTTAACATCATAGTCTGAACAAATCTTTTGAATTACTTTTCCACCAGACCCAATAACATCTCTAATTTTTTCAACATCTATTTTAGTTGTCACAACTTTTAAGGCATATTCAGAAATTTCTTTTCTTGGTTCATTAATTGCTTTTAATATTATTTCATCTAGAATATAGAGACGAGCTTTTTTGGTTTTTTCTAATGCTTCTTCAATAATTTCATAAGTTAACCCATCAATTTTTATGTCCATTTGTATTGCGGTTATACCTTTATGTGTTCCAGCAACTTTAAAATCCATATCTCCAAAGAAATCTTCAAGACCTTGAATATCTATCATCGTCATCCACTTGTCATCTTTGGTTATTAAACCACATGAAATACCTG
>CAYPLT010000063.1:0-5740 GCA_964411695.1 uncultured Candidatus Soleaferrea sp. | reverse complement strand
ATATCGATCCAGGCAATTTGTTTGTAAACTCTAATTCTATTTTAATAAGACTTACTAAGTCATCAAAATAATTTCTTTCCTTTTCTAACTCATATATTGCTTTCAATACATAATTTTTATATGCGTTTATTGTTAATTCTTGTTCTTTTGTAAATCCTGACTGTCCAATTTCTTGATTTTTTTTATATAATTGGGCCACATACAAATTATATGCAATTATATTATGAGTTTTTAATATTTTTGCTTCGCTATCAATTTTTTCATTTGTAACTCCTTCTTTAATGCTAACGTTTCCTTGGTTTACGTCTACTGTTATCCACCCATTTATAATGTTTAATATATTTACGTCGTTATATTGTTTTTTTATTGTATTTTTCACGTCGCTTAAAGTCTTAATATAATCATCTATGTTGAATGTTTTACTATCCATATTGTTTATCTTATTTTGTATTGTTTTACTTGATTGCACTGTTGTTAATAATTCTTCTATATTTTCTATCTTACTAATAGCAGTGTCTAATGTACATGTTACACTAGTTTCGCCATATTTAACTTCTATAACTTCCAAATATCTTTCTATATTTTTATAATATTCTTTAGCTTTTGTTTTCAACTTCGCGACCAATGCATTTGTATCAATAGTTATGTCGTTTTCATAGGCTTTTTTAATCAATTCTTGAACTTTGTACTCAATATTTTCATCCATCACTTTAATAGCCAAGTCATTATATTCTTTTTGAGCCTTTAAATAAGTTTTAAATCTTTGATGATTTTTAATTTGTTTTTCTATTATATCTAAAGAGCCTTCCTTAGATTTTACTAAACCATTTATTTCGTCTATCGTTAAAACTTCTGGTATTTTATTTATTAAATTTCGTTGGGATTCTTTCAAAGCTGTATATTTTTTCGATAATAAATTTTGGTTCCATGACGTTGGGTTCAAAACTGTATATTTTATATCATTTCCATATTTCTTAACAGGTATAAATGTTCCGTTTTCTACCATTGTGTTTAAACTGTCAACTATTCGCTTAAAACCTTCTCCTATTTCGCCTGATGAACTCGACGCATTTGGAAGAGCCGATAACATTATTATATTACAACTTATCTCTTCCATTTTTTCCTGTATCGATGAAATTCGTTCATTAAATTCTTTCATATCGTGTGTGTCATTATATGACTTTTGGATATCTTGAATTTGTTTTTCCAAATCTTCAATTCCTGATTTTATGCCATCAAATTCAGAATTATTTCCATTATATTTTGAACATTCATTTTTCGCATTTTTCAATTGCTCACTTATCGCATCAATAGAATCTTTTATTTCATTGTAATTACTATCTTCGGAATTAATATTTTCATTTTTTTTGTTAAGCTCTAAAAGATTTTCTTGTACCGAATTTATATTATCACTCACATTTTGTACTTGTTCACTAAAAGAACTTTCATATGATTGTTGTACAAAATTTTCTATAGCGGTATTCATTGAGTTAAGTTCTGGCTGCAAATCTTTTTGTATTTGCTCATGTGAAACTTTTTCAACATCATAATTTAATTTTTGCATACTGTTATACATATTAATAGCATTCTGAATAAGATCTGAGATATTACCGCTTAAATTACGAACACCATTTTTCTCAAAAGAATAAGACAATTCATTGACTAACACATCATTAAACTTTGAATCTACCTTATCATCAATTTGTTCAACCACAGCTTTCGCAACATTATTAACACTTACACTTTGCGAAAAATCTGAAACAGTTGATGCAATATTGCTAGATGATTCAGAAGAAAAATTTGTCAAACCCTTTCCTGCCACCTCAACTAGATTGCCTACTTTCGTTGCTATAAAGCTATTAGAAGATGTAGTATCACCATTGACATTTGCAATAATTGTAATAGCACTACCTTGTGGGTCATTAGCATTTAACAAAGCAGTTTTAATAACACTTGCTACATCTTCATTTACTTTTTTGTCTACCGTTGCTATATTTGTTGACTTGATAGCCTTATCCATGACTGCCTGTGTTCCTAAATCAATGATAGTGTTTTTTAAATTTTTTGCCATATCTTTATATTGATCACTTTTTGAATTAAAATCATTTACTGATTCTTCATCTAAAATATTTTGCTCTAGCTGGTTAGCTATTTTAAGAAAACTAGCTAAATCTTGATACTGAATATCAACATCGTTTATTCCAATGTTTTTACTTTCTATAGCCTTATCAATAACTCCAGTTTCTAAAAGAGTTTGCAATTTTTTGAAATTTTCAAATGTATTGCCTTGTCCCAAATTTTCCAATATCAACATAATATCTTCATCACTATTACCTGCTGAGGCCAAAACATTGTATGGTATTGTTTGAATCAACGTACCAAACGTAGTAAATAAAGATAATGTTTTAATAAACCCACTAAATTTTTTATTCATATACATATCCCTTTCTTTTATTTTCCTATTTTTTATTATATATTAATAAAATACATCTAAATCTAATTTACAAACTTGCAACCAATATAACATAGTATTTTATCAAACACTATATTTATATTATAACATAGTGTTTTTATGCTGTCAACACATATCACAAAAAAATAAACTAATTTGGGTTGCTATAAATAATTTATAAAATTCAAATAATGTACTTATGTCTTAAAATAATGTTTATAATTTAAAATAATGCAACAAAATTATTGTGCCACTATCATCAATGCAATTTAATTTAGACATTTTATGACCTTGATATTTATATTGTATCATAATATTTCTTAAAAAACAATTATTTGTAATAAATTAATTAAAATATTTTTTATATTAAAAAATATTTATGCTAACCTTATTGCTTTGCCAATCAAAAACGGTTAAATATGACATTTACGTAAAAATAAAAGTAACTACTTCTGAACACTCAAAAATAGCTACTTTAAAAAATAAATTATTCATAAAAATTAAAAGCAGTTAAATACTTCTTCTCAATTTACTTTCATATATTCTGTCTATAACTGCAACTACAGCCAAATTTGGGTAAAGCTTGCAAAAAGTTTTGAATCTGCTACAAAACGTCTCTACTTGTTAATAATTAACATTGTATTGTCATCAGGTTCAAGAACATCTTTAAAAAAATAAATTGAGCAAAAACTAAAAAACGCCACTAGAATTATAAGTAAAGCAGAAAAGAAACCTAGCATTTTTAAAACGATCTTATTTTTAAAAACTTTTTCAATATTAATAATTATGCTACAAATAGCCAAAGGAGTAGCAGACATTGAAAGCAAAGAAATATAAACAGAATTAATATCTTTTAAATACGGTACAATACTTTTAAAATAAATTCCTACAATGCATCCTAATACCAAGCTCATTATAATAACAACCGGACTTTTAACAATTTGACTTTTTAAAAATTTTCTCACGTGCGTTTCCTCTTAGCTATTATAATTTTAAATTTTATTTTTCATTTTTTTATCTATTACAGATGTTATTGCCAAATTAGTATAAACACTACAAAAAGTTTGTACATAGTCAAGTGTAGAACCTAATAATATAAATATTGGCACAACCACAGTTGTAGGAAGACCTAACGGAGTAAAAATCATTCCTAACATTGACACTTGCACTAAAGTTGAAACACTACTCATAGATATTGCAAAGAAAATTGAACTTACAGCTATAATGATAATAACACTCAAGCTTAATTTAAAATCATAAATTATTGTAGCAAACGTTGCAAGAAGAGCTGCATCAGCTATGTCAGCTATAGGGCAAAGTAAAGTGCTTATCGGTAACACTGAACTTGCTACATTTTTATCTATTCCTAGTTTGGTAGCATCTTCAACACAAACCATTGTAGTAGCCAAATTAGAACCAGTACCAATAGCTGTAAATATCGTTCGTTTCATAATAACTATTTGCTTAGTAATGCTGTGCCCAGTAAAAAGATTCACGAAAATAAATGCAATTAAAATTAAGCTAAACATAGCTATAAGATAAACTAAAATATAATTAAAAAACAACCCAAATAATTTGACCATAGATTCATCAGTAAAAATATTAGCCATGGTCATAAATAATAAAAATGGTACAAATACCATAGCAGCATCTAAAAATTTATATAAAGCCTCATAAACACCTTCTAGTATGCTGATTATTGTCTGCGAATATTTACTCGGTACAAATGACAACATACTTCCAAATATTAAACAAAATATTATAACCTGTAAAATTTGATTATCAGCTAACGCTGCAAAAATATTGTCTGGGAAAATATGCACAAAAAAATCTTTAATTGTTACATCTGTAACATTTTCAATATTGTTATCAATATCATAGACGTTTAATTCGCCAAAACCATCAGCAATACCGGTATCATCCATTTTATTTAAAACAACCATAGAACTATCATCTGGTTTAATAAAACTTTTAAAGGCAGATGATAACCCTACACCTAACAATGCCGAAAAAAACATCATACCAAGTAATAAAATAACTAATATTTTCAACATTCCTTTTTCTTGAAAAATCTTCCGCACATTAATAATAATCGCACAAATAATAAGGGGTAACGCTACCATAGTCAACACTTTTATATACATATCATTTATGATTGATATTAATTTTATAAAATTAGGTACGTACAAACCTGCCAGACACCCTAAAATTATACTACTAAAAATAGTTATTGGACTTTCCAAAATTTTCCTAACCATCATCCTACCTCCATTCTTTAAATAATTAATAATTATATATTTCTTTACATCGTTTTTCAATATCTTTTATTTCTAATTGTTTTTGAGTTTTAATATAAGCATTGACAAAATTAAGTAAACCTGCTTTATTTTGAGCCACACCAATACTATACTGGTTAGCTTTATCGCTAAAAACAAAAGCTTTTTCATAAATCATCAACTTTGGGTCTTTTATAAAATTAGCAAGACAAACTGTTTCTTCTGCTATACCACACTGAACATCTCCGCGCATTATGCTTCCATATAATTCTTCATTTGTGGTAAACTCCAAAACTTCTGCGTTTGGAAACAATTCAGCAACCACATCTGCTTCCGCACTGCCTTTAAATACCCCAAATTTAACACTATTTTCAACAAGATACCCAAGTGGGTTTGATTCTATTTTATTTTTTACAAGCCAAACTTTATTAGCCACTAAAGACATATTTTGTATAAAATATGGTTCAGAAAAATTTAACATTGTTGCTCTATGTGGCGTTATGCTGTACATTGAAATTATTAAATCAATGTCACCATTAATTAACAATGGAGCAAGAGCATCATAAGTCTTAGCTGTTTGATTTATTACTAGCTCAACACCCAGGCTGTCAGCAATTCCTTTAGACAAATCTACATCTATTCCTTCCAACTTGCCATTAACTTTATTTGAAAACACTTCTATGTCACCAACAACCATGCCAACTCTTAGGAACCCTCTGTCCATAATTTCTCTAATATCTTCAGTAATATATTCTTTATTAACCTTGTTCCAATTTCCAGAATTACTCAAATTTAAATCTTTCTCATAAGCTTTATAACTTATATTTTCTAGTTCATTTTTCTCAACATCAGTTTTTCCGACACAACCACAACATACGGCCAACATAATAACAACTGCTAATATTTTATTATACTTCATAATTTCAAAACTCCTTTAATTAAAATTTGAAAATACTATTTTTTTAATATGCCCATGTTATCCAACATTTTCCACACAATAATCATAACTCAT